>NZ_AOMB01000022.1 GCF_000336675.1 Halococcus hamelinensis 100A6
GGCTGGACCCCGCCGATAATCGAGACGGTCGCCACCCGCGGTGAGGGGGTCGAGGAGTTCGTCGACGCGCTCGCCGACCACCGCGCCCACCTCGAATCGACCGGCGAGATCGAGGCCAAACGCCGCGCCCGCTACGCCGAGGAGATCCGGACCCTGCTCCGCGAGGACACCGCCGACCTCCTGGCCGAGGAGATCGACGCCCGTGGGGGGATCGACGACCTCGCCGCGGCGGTCGCGGCGGGCGAGACCGACCCCTACGAGATCGCCGACGACCTCCTCGACCCGATCGCCGAGTACGCTCGTCGGGGTCGGGACACGGACGCGTGACGAACCCCAGCCGGAGTGACGAAACGGAACGTTCTGCCCCGTTTGGGTGACATTCGTTGCCTTACGGCCGCTGGAGTAGCATTCATTAAGAACCCCTCGGCCGTACCCACGACATGAACCGCGAGACGGCGGAACCGCGGGTGGACGACCTCCCGGGGAAACGGGCCCGCGAGTGGGTCGAGTACCACACCGAGCGCGCCGCGCCGAGCACCTACGTCTACGATTTCGTCTGGGACCGCACCGCCCCCGCCGAGGGCCCCTTCTGCACCGACGTCGACGGCAACGTCCTCCTCGACTTCACGAGCCACGTCGGAGCCGCACCGCTCGGCTACAACAACCCCCTGATCCTCGACCCGATGCGCGAGTTCGACCTCGTCGACCCGCTCAAGATCGCGGGCCAGGACTTCTACGTCAGCGGCGGCGGGTCGCCCGAGAACCCCGACCTCCCGGGCCCCACGGGGTTGATGGACCGCCTGCTCGACGTCACCTCGCAGTACGGGATGGACAAGGTCTTCCTCTCGAACAGCGGGGCCGAAGCCGTCGAGAACGCGATCAAGATCTGCTACGACCACACGAAGGGGAAGTACGGGATCACCACCGAGGGCGCGTTCCACGGCCGGACGCTCGGCGCGCTCTCGCTCAACCGCTCGAAGTCGGTCTACCGCCGCGACTACCCCGAGATACCGAGCGTTCACACGATCCCGTTCTGCGACGACCGGCACTGTGAGGCCGAGACGTGTTCGTGTGGCTTCTTCGGGGGCGGGACGACGGGGCTCGAACGGATGGTCGGTCCCGGCGGGTTCGTCGACCCCGACGACGTGGCCTACCTGATACTCGAACCGATCCAGGGCGAGGGCGGCTATCGCCTCCCGAGCGAGGCCTTCATGAACGAGGTCGCGCAGGTGTGTGAGACCCACGACCTCACGCTGGTCGCCGACGAGATCCAGTCGGGGATGGGACGAACGGGCGAGATGTGGGCCGCCGACCACTACCCGATCGAACCCGACGTGATCACCGCCGCGAAGGGGCTGCGGGTCGGGGCGACGATCTCCCGCTCGGACGTCTTCCCCGAGGAACGCGGCCGGATCTCCTCGACCTGGGGGGCGGGCGACGTCATCGCTTCGCTCCAGGGCGCGCTCACGCTCGACGCCATCCACGAACACGACCTCCTCCACAACGCGACCGAACGCGGTCGACAGTTCGTGGAGTACCTCTCGGACGCCGACCCGGAGGGGGTCGTCGACGTTCGCGGCAAGGGCCTGATGCTCGCGGTCGAGTTCGACACTCCCGAGCGCCGCGACGACGTTCTGGGGGCGGCGTTCGAACGCGGTCTGCTGACGCTCGCCTGCGGGCGGAAGGCGCTCCGGATCCTCCCGCCGCTCGACGTGACGCCCCGCGAGATCGACCTCGGCGTGAGCCTGCTGTGTGAGGCGATCGAGTAAGGACCTCGACCCTGTTCGGAGCGTCAGGGCTTTGCTCGTCGCTCCCGTCCCTCTCATATGCGCGACGACGCCGACGGTCGCCCGGGAAGCGACGGCGAACGCGACCTCCAGGAGCGGTTCGGCACGAAGGCCCGCGCGCTCGCGTTCTACGACGGCAGCGTCCACGACCGGCTCAACGACGTGATGACGGCGTTCGTCCGCGAGCGGATCATGTTCTTCCTCTCGACGGCCGACAGCGAGGGCAACACCGACTGTTCGCCCCGGATCGGTCCCCGGGGCTTCGTGACGGTGCTCGACGACCGCCACCTCGCCTACCCCGAGTTCCGGGGCAACGGGGTCCAGGCCTCGCTCGGCAACATCCACGAGAACCCCCACGCGACCTTTCTGTTCGTCGATTGGTGGGATACGACGGTGGGGCTCCACGTCAACGGCGAAGCGACGCTCCACGACGAGGTCGACGGGGCCCACGACCCGACCGACGTGAACCGCACGAAGACGTGGGTCGAACTCGAGATAGAGGAGGCCTACATCCACTGTGCGAAACACGTTCCACGGCTATCGATCGAGGAGTTCGACCCGCCGTGGGGCACCGACGATCCGAGCGCCAAACGGACCGGGTTCTTCGCCGACATCGACTGACCCCTCGTTCCCGGGTGTAGCGGGTAAAACAGGGGTTTTTATAGCGAGACGGGGTATCGGTCGTTCATGCAGCTTTCGGTGGTCGTGCCGACGCTCAACGCTCGGCGACGGCTCGTGGCGTGTCTCGACGCGCTCGCTGCGGTGACCCCCGAGAGCGAGGTGGTCGTCGTCAACGGCCCGTCGGCCGACGGAACCACCGGTATCGTACGCGAACGCGAGGACGTCGACGTGCTGGTGGAGGTCGCCGACCGGAACGTCAACGTGATGCGCAACGCCGGGATCGAACACGCGAGCGGCGACCGGATCGCGCTCGTCGGCCAGGGTCGCACGGTCGACCCGGGCTGGCTCGCCGCGCTCGCCGATGGATTCACCGGCGACCACGTCCACCCGCGAAACCACACGTTCGCCGAGGGCTACTCGCTCCCCGAACGCTCCTCGATAGGGGCGGTCACGGGTCCCACGCTGCCGACCGAGGGCCCGGCCCCCGAGACCCGCGCCATCGCGGGCCGGGAGGTGACCTACTTCGACGGCTTCAACGTGGCGTTCTCGCGGGAGGCGCTCGACGCGCTCGACGGCTTCGACGAGTACCTCGAAACCGGCGGCTCGCGCGACCTCGCCCACCGGCTCGCCGCCGCCGGCTACGACGTTGCCTGGCGCGACGGCATGGCGGTCCGCCGGGGCGTGAAAGCCCCACAGCGTGGCGACCCGGGGACACCCGTGCCGCACGCGCTCTCGGACGGCGGGCAGGCCGAGCGCGACTGGTACTGGAAGTACCGGGCGCTCGCCTATCGCCTCGCCAAGAACTACGGGCTCCGCCCGACCACGGCGCGACGGTTGTTGAGCCACGCGGGGAGCGACGCCGCCACCGAGCTCCGCGACATCGTCCGGGGCGAGGCGACCCCCTCCGGCTGGGCCGCCACCGGCCGGGACGTGATAACGGGCACCGCCCGGGGGCAAGCGGGGGGCGTGCTCGCCCGGTGGCGCGACCGGGGCCGCCGGAACCCCCGCGGGGTCTCCTCGCGGTCGGACCGCGCGGTGGCGGTCTACGACCGCCGGTGAGGGCGGGGCACTCACGCCTCGCACCATGTCACACCATCCCGTCCACGTCCGGCGCTTTTTCGAGCCGGGTTGAAAAAATTTATATAGAACCGCAAACGACCCACTGGTGAGGATTCCATCATGGCACAGCAACAGCGAATGGGTGGACAGCCGATGTTCATCCTGAGCGAGGACACGGAGCGCACCCGCGGACAGGACGCCCAGAGTTCGAACATCACCGCCGGCAAGGCGGTCTCGGAGGCGGTACGCACGACGCTCGGCCCGCGCGGCATGGACAAGATGCTGGTCTCGGACGCCGGCGACGTCGTCATCACCAACGACGGCGCGACGATCCTCGGCGAGATGGACATCGAGCATCCCGCCGCCCAGATGATCGTCGAGGTCGCCGAGACCCAGGAGGACGAGGTCGGCGACGGGACGACGACGGCGGCCGTGCTCTCGGGCCAGCTGCTCGCGAAGGCCGAGAGCCTGCTCGACGACGACGTCCACCCGACCACGATCGTCGAGGGCTACAACGAGGCCGCCGTGCTGGCTCGCGAGGCGGTCGAGGAGCTCGTGCTCGACGCCGACGACCTCGACGACGACCGGCTCCGGGCCGTGGCCCGCACCTCGATGACCGGGAAGGGCACCGGCGACGTGAACGCGGACGCACTGGCCGAGACGGTCGTCGACGCCGTTCGCCAGGTCGAGAGCGACGACGGCGTCGCTCGTGAGGAGATCGCCGTCCGAACCCAGACCGGGGCGGCCTCCAGCGCCACCGAACTCGTCGAGGGGGTCATCTCGGAGGAGGAGCGCGTCCGCGAGGACATGCCGACCGGTGTGGAGGACGCCTCGATCGCGGTGCTCGACGTCGAGTTCGACATCCGCGAGTCGAGCGTCGACGCCGAGTACGACGTCACGAACATCGACCAGCTCAACGCCGCGCTCGACGCCGAGGAGAGCCAGTTCAAGCAGTACGCCGAGAAGCTCGCCGACCTCGACGTCGACGTCGCGTTCGTCACCGAGAGCATCGAGGACCGCGCGGCGGCCTACCTCGCCGAGGAGGGCATCCTCGCGTTCGAGTCGGTCGGCGACGACGAGGCGAAGTCCATCACGCAGGTCACCGGCGCGAGCCGCGTCGGCGCGATCGACGACCTCGAAAGCGACGACCTCGGGAACGCCGAGTCGGTGAGCGTCGAGTCCTACGGCGACGACGACCTCGCGTTCGTCGAGGGCGGCGCGGCCGCGGAGTCCGTCACCGTCTTCGCCCGCGGTAGCACCGACCACGTCACCGACGAACTCGAACGCGCGCTCAACGACGGCCTCGACGTCGTCACCGCCGCGCTCGACGCCGGCGGTGTCGTCCCCGGCGGCGGTGCCTCCGAGATCGCGATCGCCGACCACATCCGCGGCCGCGCGGCGAGCATCGAGGGCCGTCGCCAGCTCGCGGTCGAGGCGTTCGCCGACGCGATCGACGTCCTGCCCCGGACGCTCGCCGAGAACACCGGGATGGACCCGATCGACGCGCTCGTCGACCTCCGCTCGCGTCACGACAGCGAGGGCCGTGCGGGGATCATCTCCGAGGGCCAGACCGGCCAGGTCACCGACCCCGTCGAGGCCGGCGTCTTCGACCCCGCGGCCGTGAAGTACGAGGCGCTCGAATCCGCCACCGAGGCCGCGACGATGATCGTCCGGATCGACGACGTGATCTCGGCCGACAACTGAGGCGCGTCGACGACCGACACCCCATCACCAACCGTTATTTTCGAGCCCGATAGAGTGGTCTCGATGGAGTACGACGAACTTCAAGAGCGCTACGGCCGCGAGGACTTCTACTGGGGAACGGAGCCGAACGACTTCGCTCGCAGAGCCGCAGACCACGCACCGAAGAACGGAACCGTCGTCGACATCGGTGCGGGGGAGGGACGCGACGCCGTCTACTTCGCCGAACGGGGATTCGACGTGGTAGCGGTCGATATCGCTTCGAACGGGCTCGAGAAGGCCGAACGACTCGCCGACGAGCGCGGTGTCGAGATCCGTACGCGCGTCGGCGACATCAACACGTTCGAGCTCCACGACTCGGTGGACGTGATCTACTCGATCGGGACGATCCAGTATCTCCACCCGAACGGACGGCGCGAGCGGTTCGAGCAGCTACGACGACGGACGAACGGGGGTGGTATCCACGCGCTGTTCGCGTTCGTCTCCCATCCCGAGGTCCCGCTCGCGCCGGACTGGAGCGAAAACGAGCACCGCTACGAGCAGGGCGAACTCGACTCGTACTACTCCGATTGGGTGCGTCTCGGTGGCGAGACGATCGTCTTCGAGGACGATTCGGGTGGCGAGCCACATCGACACGCCGCAGAACAGGCACTCTACCGGAAGCCCTGAAACCGTTCCTCTCACCGGGTGAGTACCACGTCGTCGCCGACCCCGACGCCGAACGCCTCCGCACCCCTTCCTTGATTCACCGCGAGCTCGACGTTCTCGTGGCTGCCCACGGTGACGAGCCGTTCACCGGGCTCGACGTGGGCGTACGACCGCTCGACCCGCACCGACTCGCCATCGAGTTCGATCGCCTCGCCGAATCGGCCGTCGAGCACGGTTCCTGGAACGTTCGTGACCGCGTTCCCGAAGCCGTCCACCACGAGGATCTCGCCGTTCGCGGTTCCGTCGTCGACCGCCGGTTCGGGAAACGTCAGCGACTCGATGTCGTCGACCGGCTCGTAGCCGTCGAGGCTCTCGATGGCGTCGGTACCGACCTCGTGGACCGCCGCCGCGGCGGGCGCGAACACATCACGTCCATGAAACGTCGCGCTCGCGGCGTCGGACTCGATCGCGAACGCCTCCAGTTCGGCTCCCTCCCCGGCGAGCCGTCGGGCGGCGGGCACGAGCACGCCGTTGTCGGGCCCGACGAGTGCGTGGTCGCCGGCACGCACCACGAGCGCCGCGCGGTCGGTGCCGACGCCCGGGTCGACCACCACGAGGTGGACGGCGGGCGGGAAGGTGGGGAGCACCTCGCGGAGCCAGAAGGCGGTCGTGCGAACGTCCTGCCGTGGAAAGTCGTGGGCGACGTCGACGAGCCGTGCGTCCGTTCGATCGAGGATCACGCCCTTCATCGCCGCCGGGTAGGGCGAGCCGAAATCGGAGCTCAGCGTGATCACGGTTACTCGGGGTCGGTGGAGCCGCTTGGGTTGGGCTGTGCGGCGGCCCCGTCGGTGTCGCTGACGCGCTGGATGCGCTCGACACCGTCGATCTCCTCGACGATGTCGACCACGGCGGGCGGGACGAGTTCGCGCCAGCCCGCCTCGACTATCATCCGTTCTCTGATCTCGGAGCCTTCGAGCTTCTCGCGATCGAACATCGGCGACTGCTGGACCTCCACACCGGCCTCCGAGAACAACTGGACGACGAGCGGGTTGTTGGAGTAGGCGACGTCGAAGGTCGGCGACATGCTCCGGACGTGCGAGACCCAGACCGCGTTACGGTTGAGGTCCTCGATCGGCACCGGATAGATCACGAGATCCGAGTCGGCGAGCGACTTCGTGACCATCATGATCCGCTCGCCAGCGGTGAAGGGGTCGTGGCGGGTGTGGGAGTCGTCGGCGCTCCCGATCCCGAGCACGAGTTCGTCGACCTCGCTCGCGATGTGTTCGACCATCCGGTGATGGCCGTCGTGGTAGGGCTGGAATCGGCCGATGTAAAAGCCCCGTCTCATATCCGTCCGTGGGACGGCGCGTATTTAAGTTCGTTCAGTTGTCGGTCGGGGCGGGGACTCCATCGAGCGGGGCTGTCGGGGCCGAGGACGGTGGTGTGACACCGGTCGCCGAGGGGAGAAAGTATATCAGTAAACGTGCCCTCCGTTTGGCTGTTAGAGCCAGTCACATGAGTAATGAAATGGACGCCGACGACGCGTTCCCGACCCAGTCGGAGGCGGAGTCGGAGTCGGACCCTGAGGCGGAGGACGCGCCGTTCGAGGAGGACCTCGGAAGCGACATCGCCGAGGCGGCGATCATCGAGGAGAACGAGGACGGGCTGCTCGGCGGTCTCGATATCGAGTCGACCGACGACATCGAGATCCCGGACCGCCTCGTCGACCAGGTCATCGGGCAGGACCACGCCCGCGACGTGGTGTTGAAGGCCGCGAAGCAGCGCCGCCACGTCATGATGATCGGCACGCCCGGCACGGGGAAGTCGATGCTGGCGAAGGCGATGAGCCAGCTCCTCCCGAAGGAGGACCTCCAGGACGTGCTGGTGTACCACAACCCCGACGACGGCAACGCGCCGAAGGTCAGAACCGTTCCGGCCGGGAAGGGCGAACAGATCATCGACGCCCACAAGGAGGAGGCCCAAAAGCGCAACCAGATGCGCCAGTTCCTGATGTGGATCATCATCGCCATCGTGCTGGGCTACTCCTTCCTGATCGCGAACCAGCTCCTGATCGGTGGCGTGCTCGCGGTCCTGATCTACCTCGCCTTCAAGTACAGTTCGCGGAGCACGGACGCCATGATCCCGAACCTGCTGATCAACGCCGCCGAGGACCAGACCGCGCCGTTCGAGGACGCGACGGGTGCCCACGCCGGCGCGCTGCTCGGCGACGTCCGCCACGACCCGTTCCAGTCGGGCGGGATGGAGACGCCGAGCCACGACCGCGTCGAGGCCGGCGCGATCCACAAGGCCAACAAGGGCGTGCTGTTCGTCGACGAGATCAACACGCTCGACATCCGCAACCAGCAGAAGCTGATGACCGCGATCCAGGAACGGGAGTTCTCGATCACCGGCCAGTCCGAACGCAGTTCGGGCGCGATGGTCCAGACCGAACCCGTCCCGACGGACTTCATCATGATCGCGGCGGGCAACCTCGACGCGATGGAGAACATGCACCCCGCGCTGCGCTCGCGGATCAAGGGCTACGGCTACGAGGTCTACATGGACGACACCATCGAGGACGAACCCGAGATGCGCCGGAAGTACTCGCGGTTCGTGGCCCAGGAGGTCGAGAAGGACGGCCGCCTGCCCCACTTCACCCGGAAGGCGGTCGAGGAGGTCATCCTCGAAGCCCGCCGCCGTGCGGGCCGGAAGGGCCACCTCACGCTCAAGATGCGTGACCTGGGTGGTCTCGTCCGGGTCGCGGGCGACATCGCCCGCGCCGAGGACGCGGAACACACCACCCGCGACCACGTGCTCCAGGCCAAGCGCCGCTCGCGCTCGATCGAACAGCAGCTCGCGGACACGTTCATGGAGCGCCGGAAGGACTACGAGATGACGGTGGCCCAGGGCGAGGTCGTCGGCCGTATCAACGGCCTCGCCGTGATGGGCGAGGACTCGGGCATCGTCCTGCCCGTGATGGCCGAGGTCACGCCTTCGCAGGGTCCCGGCGGCGTGATCGCCACCGGCCAGCTCAAGGAGATGGCCGAGGAAGCCGTCCAGAACGTCTCGGCGATCATCAAGAAGTTCTCGGACCAGAACATCTCCGAGAAGGACATCCACATCCAGTTCGTGCAGGTGGGTGAGGGCGGCGTCGACGGCGACTCCGCATCCATCACGGTGGCCGCGGCGGTCATCAGCGCGCTCGAGAACGTCCCGGTCGACCAGAACCTCGCGATGACCGGGTCGCTCTCGGTCCGGGGCGACGTACTGCCCGTCGGCGGCGTGACCCACAAGATCGAGGCCGCCGCGAAGGCGGGGCTCGAACGCGTCATCATCCCGGCGGCGAACGAACAGGACGTGATGATCGAGGACGAGTACGAGGACCAGATCGAGATCATCCCGGTCTCGCACATCTCGGAAGTCCTCGAAGTCGCCCTCGCCGGCGAGGGCGAGAAGGACGGGCTGGTCGACCGCCTCAAGTCCATCACGGGCCAGGCGCTCGACCGCCAGCCGGTCAACCAGCAGGGCTCCGGCAGCCCGAGACCGCAGTAGAAGCCCCGATCTTCCCGAAATCGTTGTTCGATCTCCCCGATTCGTCCTACTCGTCGAGCGGCGCGACGATATCGTCCTCGACCAGATCCTCGATCGCTTCCCCGTCGTAGCCCGCTTCACCGAGGAGTTCGCGGGTGTGTTCGCCGAGCCGCGGCGGATACCGACGAACGGTCGTCGGGGTGTTCGAGAAATGCATCGGGCTGCCCGGCATCTCGACCGTGCCCGCCGTGGGATGGGCGACCTCGCGGTGCATCCCCCGCGCCTCGACCTGCGGCGTCTCGAAGACGTCGGCCATGTCGTGGACGTCGCTCGCGGGCACGTCGTGGTCGTCGAACACCGAGAGGAGTTCCTCGGTTTCGTACTCGGCGAACTCGTCGGCCAGTAGGGAATCGAGCGCGTCGCGGTTCGCCACCCGGTCGGCGTTGGTCGAAAAACGGTCGTCGTTCGCGAGGTCTTCACGGTCGAGCGCGGCACAGAAGCGCGTCCAGATGGCTTCGGAGCCGACCGCGACCACGACGTAGCTGTCCCGTGTCTCGAAGGCCTGGTACGGCGCGATGGTCGGATGTCGGCTGCCCATCCTGGTCGGCGGGTCGCCGGTCGCGAAGTAGTTCGAGGCCATGTAGGTCATCCAGGCCACCTGGCCGTCGAAGAGGCTGATGTCGACCTTCTGCCCGCCGCTATCGCCGACCTCGCGTTCGAGCAGCGCCGCGAGGATGCCCTGCGTCGCGTACATCCCCGCACCGATGTCGGCGAGCGCGACCCCCACTCGTACTGGGGTTCGGCCCTCCTCCCCAGTGATGCTCATCAGCCCACCCTCGGCCTGCATGATGATGTCGTAGGCCGGGCGGTCCGCATCGGGTCCCCACTCGCCGTAGCCCGAGAGCGAACAGTAGACGAGGTCCGGGTTCGATTCGGCGAGGTCGTCGTAGCCGAGGTCCCACTCGTCCATCTTCCCGACCCGGAAGTTCTCGACGAGGATGTCGGCCTCGCGCGCGAGCTGCCGAAACACGTCGCGGCCGTCCTCGGAAGCGAGATTGAGCGCGATCGAGCGCTTGTTCCGGTTGATGCTCATGTAGTAGGCGCTCTCGTCGCTCTCCCCGTAGGACGGGGGTTGCCACCCTCGCGTCTGGTCGCCGCCGTCGAGTCGTTCGACCTTGATGACCTCCGCGCCGAGGTCGCCGAGCTGCATCGTACAGAACGGCCCCGCGAGTACCCGCGAGGCGTCGAGTACCGTGAGCCCGTCGAGCGGGCCGGTCTCGCCCTCGGCCTCGCGCGCCTCGCCGGTCATCGGTTCGTCCCCCGAAGCGGTGCGTCGAATCGGTGCGACGGAACGCTACCGTCCCCGGACCACGTCGAGGGTTCGGGACCGATCTCGTCGCCGGATCGAGCGCCGGTGTGCATACGGTCGCATGGCTGGCCGGCGTGAAAAGTGCATACGTCGTCGCCCGAGGTCGGTCGCGAGAACGAGGGCTACTTCGGCGGTGTGTTCAGGTCGTTGCCGTCGGCGTCGTGGACCGCGTTGTGCGCGGTGACCCGTGGGCCGCGGTCGGTGCGTTCGACGGTGGCCGCGACCCCGAAGACGTCGTGGAGGAGGTCCTCGGTGATGACCTCCTCGGGGGGGCCGCGGGCGTAGATCGACCCGTCGTCGAGCGCGAGCACGTGGTCCGCGTACCGGGCGGCCTGGTCGATGTCGTGCAGGACGAGGACGATCGTGACCTCGGAGTCGGCCTTCAGGGTCTCGATGATCTCCATGACTTCGAGCTGGTGGTGGAGGTCGAGGAAGGTCGTCGGCTCGTCGAGCAGGAGGACGTCGGTGTCCTGGGCGAGTACCATCGCGATCCACGCGAGCTGTTTCTGGCCGCCGGAGAGCCCGCCGACCTCGCGGTCCCTGAGGTGGTCGACGCCCGCGAGGCTGAGCGCGTCCGCGACGGCACACTCGTCCTCGTCGGTCAGCGAGTCGAAGAAGCCACGGTGGGGGTACCGGCCGTGGAGCACGAGGTCCTCGACCGTGATGCTCGACGGCGAGACGTTCTCCTGTGAGAGCAACCCGAGCTTCCGCGCGAGCTCCTTGGTGTCGAGGTTCTGTATCGCCCGCCCGTCGAGCCTGACGACGCCGTCGTCGGGTGTGAGCTGGTTCGAGAGCCCCCGGAGGAGCGTGCTCTTGCCCGAGCCGTTCGGGCCGACCAGCGCCGTCACGCAGCCCTGCGGGATCGAGACCGACTCGCCGTCGATGACCGGCTCACCCTCGGGATAGCCGAGCACGACCTCCTCGCATTCGAGCGTTGGGTCCCGGTCGGCGGGAACGTCGGGTTCGTCCGTGAGCCCAGCCGATTCGCCACGCTCGACGAGCGTGCCGCCGTCCGTCCGGAGCGGGTCGTCGTCGGTCATCGGGGCTCGCCCTCCGTCGGTCGCAGTCGTGTGCCGAACGCCGACCGTGTGTTCGCCCGCCACGAAGCGCTCGCTTCCATATCTGTTTAGGCACTCCTAAAACGCATAAACGTTTTCGTTGGGGCGAGATCCTCGACTCAGACCTCGCCGATCGAGCCCTGTTTCCGCATCAGATAGAGGAAGTAGGGCCCGCCGATGAGGCCGGTGACGATCCCGACGGGGATCTGGACGGGGTTGAGCGCGAGGCGCGCGCCGACGTCGGCGGCAACCATCAACGCCGGGCCAGCGAACACACAGCCCACCATGAGGCGTTTGTAGTCGCTGCCGACGAGGTTGCGGACGACGTGGGGCACGATGAGGCCCACGAAGCTCACGATCCCGGCGACCGAGATGCTCGCCGCCGCCGCCAGGATCGCGATGCCCGAGAGCGCAAAGCGGACCCGCTCGACCGACATCCCGAGCGACTTCGCGGTGCGCTCGCCGAGGAGGAGGACGTTGAGCTGGCGTGCGCCCGCGAGCGCGAGCACCGTCGCGAGGATCGTCCACGGCAGCGCGATCCGGACCTGTTCCCAGTCGGTGCCCGTGAGCGAGCCCGTGGTCCAGGAGATCGCCTGCTGGACGATCCCGAGGTCGTCGGCGAAGAAGAACAGCCCCGTCTGGAGCGACTGGAACACCGTGCTGACGATCACGCCCGCGAGGACCAGCCGGACCGGCGAGGTGCCGTTCTGCCAGGCGATCGCGTAGACGATCAGGAAGGCGACCGCGCCCCCGAGCGACGCCGTCACCGGCAACAGCGCCGTGAGGCCCGAGAAGACGACGAGCGTGAGGAGGATCGCGAGCCCCGCACCGGACGAAACCCCGAGGATGAACGGGCTCGCGAGTTCGTTGCGGGTGACGGCCTGGAAGATCGCCCCCGAGATCGCGAGGTTCGTCCCCACGAACGCCGCGACGAGGACACGCGGGAGGCGGATGTTCCAGACGATCAGCGCGCGCTGGGGGAGGTCGACGGCCGCCGTCGAGAGGCCGAGCGTCGAGAAGAGACCGTTCGCGAGCCCCTCGCCGAGCAGGAAGGTCGCGATCACTTGCGGGTTGGTCCAGACGACCGGGTCGAACACCGCGCCCCACGCCTGGCCGATGGTCATCGAGTACGACCCGAAGCTCACCTGGACCAGCCCCGCGACCGCCACGATCGCGACGCTCGCGAGGATCAGCGAGACCAGCGAGCCGTCGACCCACTCGAACCAGCCCTCGTCCTCGCCGACGGTCGTCGTCGGACCGCTCCCGGCCATCTACGCTCCCCTCACGACGACCCCGTGACGATGTCGGCCACGCGTTGTCGGTCGAAGAGCTGCGCCGAGGCCCCGTAGACCTGCCGGGCGGCGCGCTCGGTCAGCACGAGGTTGGTGATCGGCCCCTGATAGAGCGGGCCGCCGCGGTAGACGTCGCCGTTCTCGACCGCGGTCAGCGCGCTCGCGGTGTCGTTGCTTTCGAGGTACGACACCACGGTGTTCCGGAACTGCTTTCGGGTCTTGTCCTCGTGGCCCCGAAGCAGGAGGACGTCGGGGTCGACCTCCAGCAGCGTCTCGAAGTCGACCTCGCTCCGGTCCGCGTGGAAGTCCCGAACGGACGTGTTGGCGAACGCGTCCCGAACTTCGAGGTCGCGCCACTGTTTGAAGCTCGTCCCGGGGCTGATGAGGTACGGGGAGAACGTATCCGGTTCGTCGCTCCCCGCCCACATGATCGCCACGGCGGGTTTCTCGCCCGAGGGGACGACGTCGCTCACGTTCGACTGGAAGTCGTCGTGGAGCTTCGCGAAGGCCTCGTAGCGTTCGGTCTCCTGGAACACCTGCGCGAGCTTCTCGAACGCCTCGTAGAGCGAGAGGTACGGGTAGTCGTCGTGCCAGTCGTAGCCCCGCGAGAAGATGCTGTTGCCGAAGAAGGGCGCTATCTCGCTCTCGATCTCGTCGACGTCGGCCTGTCCCCAGCCCTTGTACCGGTTCAGGAGGAAGTTGGGGTCGATGACGTGGACGTCGCCGTCGAGTTCGTAGAACAGCTCCTTGCTCACCCCGTCGCTGTAGAGGCTCTGCATCCCGCTCTTGTCGACCGAGACGCCGGGGATATCGTCGTAGTACTGGGTGTGGTACCGCTCGGTGAGCCAGACCGCCTTCGGGGGCTGCTTGCCGAGCGCGACCCCCATGTCGGCCCAGCTCCCGTTGTTGGCGACCCACGTCTCGGGAACGCTGTCGAAGCTCACCGTGCCCACGGGCGGCATCGTGACGCTGTAGGACCCGCCCGACGTCGTTCCCGCTCCGTCGGTGGCTTCCGAGCCCGTCGCCTCGGCCGCGGTGGACCCGGACTCGGTCGCGGCTCCCGCGCCGGTCGTTCCGTCGCTCGCGGACGTCGCGGTCCCGTCGCCGGCACCGGCGGTGCTCCCGTTGTTTCCGCCGTCGCTTCCGGTACAGCCGGCGAGCAGTCCGCCGGCGGCCGCCGTGGTCGCGAGGAATCGTCGTCGTCGCATACGAGTTAGGCCCGCCGAAAGAAGCTAAAGCCTTCCGATTTCGGTCGGCCTAAATCGAATTCCGTTCCGTTCATACTTCTTTCAACCAAGGCTGAGTGTAACGATCGCTCACTCGCTCCGTTTTCCCGATTCACCCGACGACCGACCGCCTGAACCGTTTCCCGCGGTCCTGCTTCACCGGCCGAACCCGTCGTCGAGTCCCGTTCCGTCGGGCGATCCCCCGTGCGATGCCATCGCATATTCCGATCCGGAAATCGGATTTTCGGGATCCCAAAGAAAACTTCTCGTGAGGGGAATGTTTAAGTGGGTTGTCGTCCTATACTGGGGTGATGAGTCTCCAAGAATCCGACTCCCGTCTCCAACAGGAGTTCGGCACGGTCGACGAATCGCCGGCGACCCGCATCGAGGCCGAGCGCGCCGAACAGGTCATCGACGCGCTCAACGCCGACCTCGCGGCGTCGTACGTGCTCTATCACCAGCTCAAGAAGCACCACTGGAACGTCGAGGGCGCGGAGTTCCTCGAACTCCACCGCTTCTTCGAGGAGGCCTACGAGGCCGTCGAGGAGCACGCCGACGCGATCGCCGAACGCGCCCAGGCGCTCGGCGGCGTTCCCGTCGCGGGGCCGGTCAACCTCGACGAGCGGAGCTACGTCGAGTTCGAGGGCGAGGACGTCTACGACGTCCGGACCTCGGTCGCGAACGACATGGTGATGTTCGCCGACATCGTCGAGCGATTCCGCGACCACATCGAGCTCGCCAACAACCTCGGGGACTACACCTCCGAGGAGGTCCTGCGCCACGCGATCACGGACTACGAGGAGTACGCTCACCACCTGGAGCACTACCTCGAGGACGACACCCTCGTGCTCGAAGAAGCGACGCACTGAGACGCGGTCCACGAAAACGAATTTTTAACTTCCCTCAGTAGCCACCGGCCCGGCGGTTCAGCGTTCGAGGTCGACGGCGAGGTCCGTCGCGATCCAGCCGTCGGTGTTCCCCGCCTCGACGAAGACGCGGCGGCCGGGGCGGGTGGTGTGAACCGAGACGCCGTCGCGGAGTCGCGATCCGCCGTGGTCGTCGTCGGTCGTGGCGTCGGGGCCCGGTCGGTGGGAGGGAACGGCCATTACCCGTGTTAGGCAGCCCTAAAGTCATAAGTATTTTGGTCGGCCTAATCGGTTTCGGAACCGGTCGATCCCGCGGTCTCGCCTCAGTCGCTGGGCTGGGTCGCGGGGCGGTAGTTCCGGGCGATCACCTTCCACCGGCCCGTCGAGAAGCGGTAGTAGCTGACCGCGGCGGGCGCGACCATCACGGCGACGACGGCGACCACGAGCCCCGGGAGACCGAGCCCGGTCGTCGCGCCGAGGTACGCGAGCGGGAGCCCCACGACGTAGCCGAGGACCTGGCCGTAGAACGGCCACCGGGTGTCGCCGCTCGCGCGGAGCGGGCCGGTCGCGGTTCGCGAGAGACCCTTGAAGACGATCCCGACGCAGGTCGCCCTGACGAGCAGCGTGGCGATCGGGAGCGCGTCGCTCGCGGGGTCGCCGACGAACGCGAGCGCGATCGGATCGGCGAGGACGAACACCGCGGCCGCGAGCAGGAAGTAGACCGCGACGCCGAAACGGATCACCTCGGTGCCGTAGGCCTCGGCGGTGTCCTCGTCGCCGGTGCCGAGTTCCTGGCCGACGAGGCTGGAGGAGGCGAGCCCGAAACCCCAGCCGGGGGTGTTGAGGAGGTCCCGAACGCGCTGGGCGACCACGAACGCCGCCACCACCGTCGTTCCGAACAGTCCGACGATCCAGAGCATGGCGAAACCGCCGAGCCGCCAGGCGACGTTCTTGCCGATCAGGGGCGTCCCGATCGTCACGAGTTGGCGGGTGGTCTCGCCGTGGACGTAGGTACCGAGCGGGTCGACGGTGATGGGGAGTCGCCCGACGCCCGGGAGCCGGCCGGCCGTCAGCCCGTAGATGAACGCGGCCGTGACGGCGACGTTCGCGAGGACGGTGCCGACCGCCGCGCCGACGACGCCGTAGCCCAGCCAGAATATCAGGGCCGCGTTGACGGCGATGTTCAGGACCGCGCCGGCGGCCCGGACCACCATCGGCGTCCAGGCGTCGTCGGCCCCCACGAGCGCGCGGCTCGCGATCAGGTTGAGACCCGCGAACGGCACGCCGAGGCCCATGAGCCGGAGGTAGTTCGCGCCGAGTTCGACCACGCGTGGGTTGTCGCTGAGGAGGCCGAGGAGCTGTGTCGGGAGGAACCAGAACAGCGCGGCGACCGGGAGCGTGAGGCCGAGCACGACCACGATGCTCGACCGGACGGGTTGGCCGACGGGTTCGTCAGCGCCGTAGCGCTGGGAGACGAGCGCGATGGTGCCGCTGGCGAGGCCGCCGCCGAGCGCGAACGCCATCCCCCAGTAGGGGGCGACGAACCCCACACCCGCGATCGCGGCCGTCCCCACTGCGAGGCCGACCATCGCGGTGTCGGCGGCGTTCTTCGACATCCGCGCGAGGCCCGTGACGATCCGTGGCCAGGCGAGGTCGGTGGTCCGGCGCGCGCGTTCGGGCTCGATGAGGTCCGCCCGAACCAGCGCCGTTCCCACCCAGGAGACCACCAGTCGGACCGGATTCGGGACTCGTTCCAAGACTCCTGCGCGTTGCCGTCACGGGATAAAATGACTTGTGTCATCGGCAGTTCGGGCTGGTTTTTCAGCCGTTCTAACTATCGAAAATAATCGTGTGAGACGCGCTGGCGTGCGGTGCGGCGCGGCCGCGGGGCGGCGGTGGCGGTGGGGCGGTGGCGGTGCGGTCCTTGGTGGATGAAGGGCGACGGCGCGAACTCCGGAGCACGCTTCGCGCGCTCCGTGCTCCCGTTCGCTCCGCTCACGGGAACGAAGCGAGCGCCGGAGGGCTTCTGCGGTGCTGTGCGGTGGCGGTCTGCGGAGGCAGTTAGTGTTCGTACCGCGAACGAGCGCGAAGCGCGAGTGAGCGGGCCAAGGAACCCCCGGAGGGGGTGACGCAGGCTTTTGATCCACATTTTGCCAGGGAGGCCGCTTCGCGGCCGACCGCAGCAAAAGGTGGGTTTTAGAGCCCTTCGAGCGATCGCAGCTTCTGTTCGACCTTCGGGGGAGCGGCGCTCGGGCCGTCCCGAACGCGGTGGTCGGGGATGATGACCGGGATCGGGTTCTCGTCGAGCGCGGTGCGCACCCGGTCGCGGTCGTCGTCGTCGGCGGGGTCGAAACCGGCGACGCGGCCGGTGAGCTGCTCGACCGAGGTCTGGGTACCGTAGGGGATCTCGCGGACGGCCTCGAGCACCGACCGCTGGTCGGTGGGAACGGTGAGACCGATCTCGACGTCGGTGAACTCGTCGCGGTCGCCTTCGAGGTAGTCGAAGATCCGATCGAGCACCTCGTGGTCGGGGGTCGCCTCGGACGCGAGGCTCCGTGGGAACGACACCGAGACGACGCGGTCGCTCGCCACCCCGACCTGGACGCAGCGGTCGAGATATCCCGACTCCCGCGCGTAGATTCCGGCGACCTCGCTCATGGTGTTCGTAGGACTGTGCGGGTCTTTAACATTCTGTCGGCTCGTGCCGGGTGACGCAAGCCTTATGTACAGAACAGTCCATCACTGTACACTAATGAACGAAATCGAGGGGGTGGCTCCCGAGGTCGAATCGATCCTGGCGGCCGCAGCCGAACGTGAGGGCGGCACCAGTCGGCTCGCCGTCTCGGCGCGGTCGTTCCCGGAGGCGTTCGCCGCGGCCGAATCCGAGGGCCGGGTGCCGGTGATCGCCGAGGTCAAGCCAACCAGCCCGACGACCGACGGCGAACACGACGAGGACCCCGTGGCGCTCGCGGAGTCGATGGTCGCCGGCGGCGCGGCGGCGATCTCGGTGCTCACCGAGCCTGACCACTTCGGCGGCTCGCCCGACGCGCTCACGGCCGTGCGTGAAGCGGTCTCGGTGCCGGTGCTCAGGAAGGACTTCGTGCTCCGCGAGGACCAACTCGACGCCGTGGCGGCGGACGCCGTCCTGTTGATCGCGCGGTTCGTCGACGATCTTCCGAGCCTTATCGAGGCCGCCCGCGACCGCGGCTTCCAGCCGCTCGTGGAGGTACATTCGACGACCGAACTCGACGCCGCGCTCGATGCGGGGGCCGACCTCGTGGGGGTGAACAACCGCGACCTCACGAAACTGGAGGTCGACCTCTCGACCTTCGAGGAACTCGCGCCGCGGGTTCCGGACGACGTCACCCTCGTGGCCGAGAGCGGCATCACGAACCAGGCCGACGTCCGACGGATGCGCGAGGCGGGGGCCGACGCGCTGCTGGTCGGCACGGCGATCATGGACGGCGACCCGGAGACGAACGCCCGGCGACTCACGACGCAAGACCAATGAGTGGGACGAACCGAGGGACGAACAAGCCAATGGCAACGGACGAGAACGGAAAGTTCGGTCGGTACGGCGGCCAGTACGTCCCCGAAGCGCTGATGGCGGCGGTCGAGGAGCTCGACGACGCCTACCGGCGCTACGTCCTGGAGAACGAGGACGGGTTCATGGACGAGTTTCGCGCACGTCTTCGGGATTTCGGGGGCCGACCCACCCCGCTCCAGCACGCCGACCGACTGAGCGAGCGCTACGGCTTCGATGTCTACCTCAAACGCGAGGACCTCCTCCACGGCGGCGCGCACAAGCTCAACAACGCGCTCGGCCAGTGTCTGCTCGCGAAGTACATGGGGAAGGACCGGATCGTGGCCGAGACCGGGGCTGGACAGCACGGCACCGCGACCGCGATGGCCGCCGCCCACCTCGGGATGGAGTGTGAGGTCTATATGGGCGAGCGCGACATCAACCGCCAGCGCCCCAACGTCTTCCGGATGCGGCTCAACGGCGCGACCGTCAACCCGGTGACGACGGGTCGTGGCACCCTGAAGGAGGCGATCAACGAGACGATGCGCGAGTGGGCGACGACCGTCGAGGACACCCACTACGTCATCGGCTCGGTGGTCGGCCCTCACCCGTTCCCGGCGATGGTTCGGGATTTCCAGTCGGTGATCGGGGAGGAAGCTCGTCGGCAGGCCGAGGAAAGGATCGGTGGGCTGCCCGACAGCGTGGTGGCCTGCGCCGGCGGCGGGTCGAACACGATGGGCGCGTTCGACGCGTTCGTCGACGACGAGTCCGTCTCGCTGATCGCGGTCGAGGCGGGCGGCAGCAGCCTCGACGTCGACGAGGAGGCGGGCGTCGCACCCAACTCGGCCTCGCTCGCCACGGGCCAGGAGGGCGTGCTCCACGGCGCGCGCACGAAACTCCTCCAGGACACCACGGGCCAGATCCTCGAATCCCACAGCGTGAGTTCGGGGCTCGACTACGCCGGTGTGGGGCCCGAGCTCGCGAACCTCGTGGACGAGGGACGTGTGACCCCGACCGCCGTCGACGACGATGCCGCCCTCGAAGGCTTCCACCGGCTCTCCCAGTTGGAGGGCATCATCCCGGCGCTCGAAAGCGCCCACGCGATCGCCTACCTCGAACGTGCCGACCCCGACGACCTCGGTGAGCACGTCGTGGTCAACCTCTCCGGGCGCGGCGACAAGGACCTCGAAAGCGTCGTCGAGGAGACCGAGAAACGCGACATCGAGAGCGCGCCCGAGATGGGGGTCTTCGAGTGAGCCGCATCGACGAGGCCTTCGAGAACACCGAGGCCGCGTTCGTCCCCTACCTCGCGGTCGGCGACCCCGACGTCGAATCCAGCGTGGCGTACATCGAGGCGCTCGCGCGCGGCGGGGCCGACGTCATCGAACTCGGCCTCCCCTTCTCGGAGCCGATCGCCGAGGGGCCGACGATCCAGCACGCGGTCGTCCGCTCGCTCGACGCCGGGATGACGCCCGAGACGTTCTTCGAGGTGGTCGAACGGCTCGACGTCGACGTGCCGCTGGTCTGTATGACCTACTACAATCTGGTCTATCAGTATGGACGGTCACAGGGTGGCGACCCTGGACCGGAACCGTTCGTGCGGCGCGCGACCGAGGCCGGCATCGACGGTTTCGTGATCCCCGACCTTCCCGTCGAGGAGAGCGGACCGCTGCGAACCGCGTGCGACGAGCACGGCTGTGACCTCGTGTTCATCGCCGCGCCGACGACGCGTGGGGACCGACTCACGGCGGCCGTCGAGCGAACCTCGGGCTACCTCTACGTCCAGGCCCGCCTCGGGGTCACGAGCGCCCGCGACGACGTCTCCGACCAGACCACCGAGAGCCTCGACCGGCTGGCCGAGTACGACATCCCGAAGGCGGTCGGGTTCGGGATCAGTTCGGGCGAGATCGCCCGCGAGGTGGTCGCGGCGGGTGCCGACGGCGTGATCGTCGGGAGCGCGCTGGTCGACATCGTAGCCGAGGGCCACGAGAACGGCGACGATACCACGGCGGTCGCCGAACGGCTCGAAGCCAAGGCCCGTGAACTGAAGGACGGCGCGCTTGCGGGGGCCACGCAACGTGCGCCGCGACCGGAACGTCCATAACCATCGTGGGACGGAGTGACAGTATGACCGCGGGCATCCACGCACGGCTCGACCGTATCGGCACCGACGGCAAGTTCCTCACCATCCCGATGGACCACGGGCTCACCCTCGGCGCGGTCCGGGGGCTGGTCGACATCGAGGGAACTATCGACGCGGTGACGCGCGGCGGGGCCGACGCGGTCCTGACCCAGAAGGGGATCGCCCCGCGCGTCCACGCGAACAAGAACGACGCGGGCTACATCGTCCACCTCAACGGCTCGACCGCCGGCGGCCCGGACGCGAACGACAAACGGATCACCGGGACCGTCGAGGCGGCGGTCAAGGCCGGCGCGGACGCGGTCTCGTTCCACATCAACGTCGGCAGCGCATCCGAACCCGAGCAGATCACCGACCTCGGCGAGCTCACCGAGCGCGCCTCGGAGCTCGGGATCCCGGTGCTCGCGATGGCCTACGCCCGCGGCCCGGGCGTCGACGGGGCCAACCCCGAACGACTGGCCCACGCCGTCCGACTCGCCGAGGAGCTCGGCGCGGACGTCGTCAAAACCGGCTACTCGGGCGACGCCGAGAGCTTCACCCAGGTCGTCGACGCGACCCGACTGCCCGTCCTGATCGCCGGTGGCGAACCCGCAGGGGACAGCGCGTCCCTCGAAGCGGTCCGCGGCGCGATGGACGCGGGCGCGTCGGGCGTCTCGATGGGACGGACGGTGTTCCAGCACGACGACCCGGAAGCCATGACCCGCGCGGTCTCGGGCGTGGTCCACGACGACCGCACCGTCGAGGAGGCGCTCGACCGGGCGGGCCTCGCGGTCGAGGCATAGTTATCGATAAACGACGGCGAGTCCGACCGCCACCGAGACTACACCGTAGGTCAGCGCCCCCCACGCGAGCAGATTCGTTGCGCCCACGAAGACGAACAGAGCGGATATCCCGACGGTCATGACTCCCACGAACAGGATCAGATGGCCGGGGAGGCGCTGTAGCAGGCTCGACACGATTTGTGTATGCGATGTGATAGCATGAATCTATTCCGGAAACCGACGTGCAGCGTGCTTCACGTCGTCCGCAGGAGGTCGGGGAGACCCACGGGCGATTCGATGATGTGATCCGGTCGAACCTCATCGACCGGTCCGGCCTCCCCGTGTGAGATCCAGACCGACCGGATGCCGAGCGCGTTCGCACCGGCGACGTCCGCCTGGAGGGAGTCGCCGACGTGTACCGTTCCCTGGGGGTCGACATCCAGTTCAGAGAGCGCGTGTTCGAAGGGTGCTGGATCGGGTTTGATACCGCCGGTGTCGGCGAACACCCGGACGTCGAACCGGTCGGCGATGCCGAGCGCGTCGAGCTTCGCGCGCTGGGTTGCCTCGCTGCCGTTCGTGACGAGCCCGAGCGGGGCGTCGGTCTCGCGGAGGGCGGCCTCCGCACCGGGGACGAACTCGACGTCCGCGTAGTCGATGGCGCGGTGGTACGAGCGGGCGACCGCCTCGGCGCGCTCGGGTGTCGCGTCGGTTCGCGCCGCGGCCGCTTCGAGGCAGTTGGTGTAGAACGCCACGTCGTCCTCGGCGGTCGGCACGTCGTTCACGACCGCGCTCATCTCGCTCGCGGTGGTGTAGGGCGTCACACCCACCTCGTCGAACGCCCCCGAGAGCACCGTCTCGGGCGACCAGCGCCGTCGACAGAGGGTCGCATCCAGGTCGAACAGCACCGCGTCGGGCTTCATTATGCGGATGATGGGTCGTCGCATCCGAAAACCTTCCGGGGTTTCCGCCACGTTCAAGCCCGACGGCTTCGAGCGCCCCGTATGACACGTACGGTCTGGCTCAAAGCCGACGATTCGGTTGGCGACTGGGAGCAGCGGAAAAAGCGGATCACGGCGGGGCTCGAAGCCGGCGTCGACTGGGTGCTCTGTGACGCGGCCGACGTCTCGAAGGTGCGCGACCTCGGCGCGGTGTCGGTCGCGGCGTTCGTCGGCGGTGGCATCGACACCATCGGGGGCGAGAGCGAGGGCCCCGACGCGACGGTCGTCGGGAAGGGCGGTGAGGGCGACGGCACGGCCGACCTGCCACCCGACCTCTCGGGGTCGGCCGACCTCTCGGCGATCCGCCGTGACGACGCCGACGGGGCGTACGTCCGGGTGTTCAACCAGGACTACGAGTCCTTCGCCGAGGCCGCCGCGGGCGAGGCCGACTACACCTTCATCATCGGCGAGGACTGGACCATCATCCCGCTCGAGAACCTGATCGCACGCATCGGCGAGGAGACCCACCTCGTCGCCGGCGTGGAGACCGCCGACGAGGCCCGGACGGCGTTCGAGACGCTCGAAACCGGCTCCGACGGTGTGTTGCTCGATTCCGACGACCCCGACGAGATCCGGCGTACGGTCGAGATCCGCGACGAGGCCGAGCGCGAACACCTCGACCTCCAGTGGGCCGAGGTCACGGGGATCGAACAGGTCGGCTCGGCCGACCGGGTCTGCGTCGACACCGGCTCCCTGCTCTCGGACGACGAGGGGATGCTCGTGGGCTCGATGAGTCGAGGGCTGTTCTTCGTCCACGCCGAGACCGCCGAATCGCCCTACGTGGCCTCGCGGCCCTTCCGGGTGAACGCCGGCGCGGTCCACGCCTACGTCCGGACGCCGGACGGGGGCACCCAGTATCTCTCCGAGGTCAAGAGCGGCGACGAGGTCCAGGTGGTCGACACCGAGGGCCGAACCCGCGAGGCGCTGGTGGGGAGAGCGAAGATCGAGCGCCGGCCGATGTTCCGGGTCGAGGCGACGGTCGGCGCGGCGGTCGACGACGCCGAGAGCGGCGGCGAGGTCGACGGCGACCACATCGAGACCCTGCTCCAGAACGCCGAGACGATCAAGGTCGCCACGCCGGACGGCCCGAAGGCGGTGACGGACCTCGAGGTCGGCGACGAGGTCAAGGTCTACCACGAGGAGACGGCGCGCCACTTCGGCGAGGCGGTCGACGAGCGGATCGTCGAGAAGTGAGTCAGTCCCGGACCATGACCAGCGCGTTCTCGCCGTCGGCGTAGTAGCCCGGCGCGGTCTTCCGGTGGACGAAACCGAACCGGCGGTAGAGCGACTGTGCGCTCTCGTTGCTCGCACGGACCTCGAGCTTGACCGCGGTGGCACGCCGCTCGTCCATGACGTCGAGCGCGCGTGCGAGCAGGGTCGCACCGACCCCACGCCCGCGGTGGTGGGGGTCGACCGCGAGGTCCTTGACGTGGCCGAGCCGACGGCCGTGGTTCGGCACGTCGTCGGCGACGATGTAGCCGACCACCTCGTCGGTGTACGCAACCAGAAAGCCCGGGGTCCCCAGGAACCGCTCGAACGCGCGGAACGGCCACGGCTGGGGGAAGGAGGCCTTCTCGATCCGGAACACCGAGAGGAGGTCGGCCCGGACGGTCTCGCGGGTCCGCACCGCCGGTCCGTCGGCATCGGTCGCCGTCGTCATCGACGGCCGTACGGCGCGAGCGTATTTATGGCCACTGCGGGGTCAGGGCGCGCCGGTGATCACGAACTGGGCACCCTCGTCCCCGGTCGTGATCTGCCGGGTCGTCCCGGGCGAAACCCGGACCGCGTCGCCGACGTCCATCGCGACGTCCTCGTCGTCGACGGTGATCGTGGCCGCGCCGTCGACGAGCACGTAGACCTCCTCCTCGCCCTCGTCGGCGTGGTCGTGTTCGAAGCCGTCCCAGTTCGGTTCGGCGTCGAGCACGCTGACGCCGTGGTCCTCACAGCCGAGCGGGTCGCGAAGGAAGTGCAACCCCTGGGTCGATTCGGTCTCCTCGTAGTTGACTTTGGTGTACGACATCACCGACTGTGAGACACCGCGGATGAATACGCATTTTGTTCGTGGATCGACGTATCGGCTCGTCGCCACACAAGCACTATTCGGCTCGCCCCCCAACTCGGGGAGTGGAATACACGACACTCGGCGACACCGGGACGAGCGTGAGCAAGATCTGCCTCGGCTGTATGAGCTTCGGGGAGGGCGGCGACGGGATGTTCGATTGGACCGTCGGCGAGGAGCGAGCCACCGAGGTGATCGACCGCGCGATCGACCTGGGGATCAACTTCTTCGATACGGCGAACGTCTACTCCCACGGCGACAGCGAGCGGATCCTCGGCAACGCGCTCTCGGAGTACGACCGCGACGAACAGGTGGTCGCCACCAAGGTCTGGGGCGAGATGCGCGACGACGACCCCAACTCGGGCGGTCTGTCGCGAAAGACCATCGACCAGGAGCTCGACAACTCCCTCGATAGATTGGGAATGGAGACCGTCGACCTCTATCAGATCCACCGCTGGGACCCCGAGACACCGATCGAGGAGACCCTTCGCGCGCTTGACGACGCCGTGCGGCAGAACAGGACACGGTACATCGGCGCGAGTTCGATGTGGGCCCACCAGTTCGCCGACGCGCTCCACACCAGCGATTCGCTTGGCCTCGAACGGTTCGTCACGATGCAGAACCACTACAACCTCGTCTACCGCGAGGAGGAACGCGAGATGAACCCGCTGGCGGCGAAGGAGAACGTGGGGGTGATCCCCTGGAGCCCGCTCGCGGGCGGCTACCTCGCCCGCCCGCACGAACGGGCCGACGAGATGCGCGACATGACCGAGGACAGATACGACACGCCACAGGCCCGCGAGGTCAACGAGCGCGTCCAGGAGGTCGCCGACGAGGAGGGCGTGAGCATGAGCCAGATCGGCCTCGCGTGGCTGCTCTCGAAGGAGGGCGTGACCGCACCCATCTACGGCACGTCGAGCGTCGAACACCTCGAGGACGCCGTCGAGGCGGTCGAACTCGACCTCGCCGCGAGCGACGTCGAGTACCTCGAAGAACCCTACGAGCCGATGGCGGTCCTCGGTCACGAGTAGTCGTTCGTCCTCCCGGGTTCGATCGGGACGGCGGGTCAGCCGTCCGGTTCGCCGTCCGCGACCGCGCGGGTGAGTTCGAAGACCGTGTTGCCGTCGGCGTCGGTCGCCTCGATCCGGAGTTCGTAGGTCGAGCCAGCGCCGTCCGGCACGGCGAACCTCGTCCCGGCGCTGGATTCGCTCCCGCCCGCGTCGAACGACCGCTCGGCGACGGTCCGGGCGTCCCCGTCGGGGTCGGCGACGAGGCCGACGGTGACTCCCGAGAGGTCGTCGTCGGGGTCGGCGACGGTCCAGGAGACGTCGAAGACCGCCACGGTGTCGTTCGACCCGTCGGCGACGTCGAACGACTCGACGACCGGCGACCGCGACCCCGGGGTCGCGGTCGGGCTCTCGTCCCCGTCCCCCGCACCCGACTCGTCGGCGTCGGTTGGGGTGTCCGCGTCACCGGATGCAGCCGTGTCAGTCGGAGTATCCCCCTCGTCCGCCGTAGGCGTGTCAGTCGGTGTGTCCCCATCACCGTCTGCAGCCGCCTCGGTCGGTGTGCCCGCCTCGCCTGATTCATCTGCCTCATCCGACGTATCCGCCTCGGTTGGGGTGTCCGCCTCGCCCGACGCATTCGCCTCGGTCGGAGTATCCCCCTCGCCCGACGCAGGCGTGTCGGTCGGGGTCCCGGAGGCGGCTGCCGTCGGGGTGTCCGGTGCCGACGGCGCTTCCGACTCCGCGAGGGATTCCGGCGTCGGGGTTGCGGTCGCTGTCGTCGTCGCGTTCGGCGGTGCGGTAGCCGTCGTCCGGGCCGTGCTGAGGTCGGTCGTGGCGCTTCCGACGGTCGTCCGGGTTCCCGCGACGGTCGTGAGTCGCTCGGTAGCTCCGCCAGCGGTGCTCGTCGTCGGGCCGGCGGGCTCGTCCTCGGCCCCCGCACCGCCGTCCGCCAGACCGCCGAGGAACGGGAACCCGATGACGAACAGCACCGCGCCGAGCACGCTGACGACCACGATGCTGGCGACGACGGTCTCGGCACCGAGGCTCCTGTCGCTCGTCTCGCTGGGTCCCTCGTCGCCGAAGACGAACCGTCCGTCGTCGGGTCCCGTTCGGTCGTCGTCGTTGGCCATTATTCGTCTCCTGGGCGTGGGTTTCGTTCGTCGGTGATGGTCGCGGTTGGTTCGGTCGGTCTCACGGCGGGGTCAGGGATACGACCGCTGGAGGACCACCGTTCCGCTCGCGTCGCGGACCGTCATGGTGTCCGCGCCGTCGTTCCAGACCTCGTTCGCCCGGCCCCAGTAGCGCTCGGTCGCGGTGTCGGTGCCGCTCCCGGTGTAGAGGGTGACCTGCGCCCCCGGCGTGAGCGAGACGCCGTCCGGGAAGGTGTAGGTCGTGCCCGAGCTGTCGGTGACGGTCCAGCCCGAGAGGTCGAGGCCCGCGTCGCCGGTGTTCTCGTAGGTGACGTACTCGTCGTTGAGGTCGTTCGCGTCGGTGCCGTCGGCGTCGGCGCTCAGCCCGGCCACCGAGAGCTCGCCCTCCCCTGCGTCGTCGCTCTCGTCACCGTCCGCACCCGCGACGAACTGCTTTGCGATCGGGCCCACCTGGTCCTCGCTCCGCGCCGGGTCGAACGCGTTCGGCGCGGGACGCTGGAGGTGGAGGAGCTGGAAGTAGGTCGCGTGGTTGGCCTCGACGCTGTGGATCGAGAGCGCGGCCGAGAGCACGTCCTCGTTGTCGATCATGGGTGCCGCGCCGGCGTAGGCCGAGACCCCGACGGCCTCGATCCGGTCGGCGAGAGCGACGAACTCCTCCATCGAGTCGTACGGGAACTCGTAGTCGGCGGGTTCGACGGGCGTCCCGCCCAGTTTCTCGATGGTCTCCGTGAGCGCGGCGACGTGGGCCTCCTCGTGGTCCCGGACGTCCTCGATCTGCTGGTAGACCGAGTACTGCAGGGTGGGCCGGGCGAAGTAGTTCGCGACCGCCGAACCCTCGACGTCGCCCTCGGTGTGGTTGGCGAGGAACTCGTTGTAGAAGGCGGCTTCGAGGTGTTCGAGTCCCAGCGCGTAGTTCAATACGTCGACATCGCTCGGGTCGGGTCCGTCCATACCGACGACAGACAGATGACGGATAAAAGGTTATGCCAAATTCTCGCCGAAAATCGGCGGGCGCGTCCCGGGTTACCCGAGGTCGGTCTCCTCGCCGTCGACGTAGACCGAGACGTTGCCGTCGGCCTCGAAGCTCGTGATCTCGCCGGTGATGTGGTAGGCGTCGCCGCCGCCGCCGAGCCGTCCGTCGACCGTCGACCCGCTGATGACGTCGATGTCGGGGTCCTGGGTCACGCCGCTGTCGTCGATCGGCGCGCCGTAGCTCTCACCGCGGCGTTCTATCGACCCCGAGACCGTCAGCTGGTAGGTCACCCTGTCCTCCACGGACCCGCCGATGAGGACGACGTCGTGCTCCTCCTGCGGGGTGGTCTCCGTCGTGGTCGGTGTCTCGGTCGATGTCGCGGTCGGAGTTGCCGTCGAGGTCGGTGTCGGTGTTTCCGTCGGTGTCGGCGTCGGCGTTGCCGTCGTGGTCGGGGTTGGTGTTGGAGTGGCCGTCGGTGTTGGCGTGGCCGTCGGCGTCGATGTCGCGGTCGGGGTTGGCGTCGCGGTGGCCGTCGCCGTCGCGGTCGACGTTGCAGTGGACGTCGCCGTAGACGTCGCGGTGTCCGTCGCGGTCGAACCGGCGGTCGTCGTCGATGCCTCCGTCGTGGTGTTCGCCGCCGGCGCGCTGGTCGGCGAACTCGTCGCGGTTCCCGTCCCGTTTCCGGATCCACCGGCAGTCGGAGCCGGTGTCTGGTCCGCGGGTGCCGACGCGAGCTGTGAGCACCCCGCGAGTAACAGCAGCGCGACACACACGACGGCGATGACGGCTCGTTGCCTCATGCCCCTAACCAGCTAGCTTCTCGACCATAACTCCCCCGATAGGAGAAACGGGCCGTTTCCAACGTCCATCGCACCGAGATCGGCCGATCCCGACGAAATCGGCGGTCCGCCGAACCCGGTCGCCCGTCGTGGAACTCGGCCGTGACGTGGTCAGGGTTCGTCCCGGACCAGACCGACGGCGTTGCTCGGCGCGCCGACCACCGAGAGATACGTCGCGCCGACGGTGCTCTTCAGCGCGTTCGCCGCCGCACCGCGGACGACGCGCGGGCCGACCTGGCCGACCGCGCCGTCGCCGACGCTCACCAGCCAGCCCGGCGCGTCGAATCGGAACCGCTCGGGCCGGGGTTCGAACACGCCGTCGCGGTCGTCCTCGACGATCCGGGTGATGGATTTCGCCACGGTGAGCGCCTCGCGGACCGCCGACGCGGCGCTCGCGGGCACCGCCGCCCCGTCGGTGTCGGTGACCCGTGCGGCGTCGCCGACCGCGAAGGTCCCGTCCCCGAGTTCGAGGGTGTCGGGAGTCAGGGGGCGCTCGCCGCCGAGCGCGTCCGGCCCGCGGAGCCCGCCGGTCCACACCAGCTGGTCGTAGTCGAGCGCCTCGCGGTCCGCGAACTCGATGCTCGTTTCGGTCGCCCGCTCGACCGTCCGTCCGGTCTTCACCACGACCCCGCACGATTCGAGTTCGTCGTGGACCGCGTTCTGGAAGTCGACCCCGAAGTTCGGCGCGACCGCGTCGGCCTGTTCGAGGAGGGTGACCTCACAGCCGAGCCCTTCCTCGTCGACGAGCGCAGCGAGTTCACCTGCGATCTGGACCCCCGACAGCCCCGCGCCGCCGACCACGGCTCGATCCCCCGGCCCGAGTTCGAGGAACCGCTCGCGGATGCGTGCGGCGTCCGGAAGGCGCTTGAGCGGCGTGCTGTGCTCCTCGACGCCGGGGAGGTCGTAGTAGGCGGTCTCGGCCCCGAGACACACCGCGCCGACGTCGTAGTCGAGCTCCGACTCACCCGTCTCGTCTTCGAGGTGGGCTACTCCGGCCTCGTGGTCGACCCCGGTAACGCGAGCGACGCGGACCTCGGCACGGTCGAGGACGTCGTCGAGGTCGACGGTGATCCGGTCGGCGAGCGCGGGTCGGCGGACCACCCGGTGGAGTTCGTGCTGGACGAGGTGGTCGGGTCGGTCGTTGACCACGACGAGGTCGGCCGACGACGGCAGGTTCCGTTCGAGCCGGCGGGCGAGCATCAGCCCGGCGTAGCCGGCACCGAGAACGGCGACGTTCATGCGCGAGGCTTGGCTTCGCAGGGCTAAATCGTTTGAGAATACCGAAGCACGGAGTACGGACTCGACGGGCGGTCGTGGAGCCGAGTCCGACCGTTCGGCGACCCGCTCGGAACGGTGTCTTTCGAGACGGATTCGAACGGCTACCGGCACGGGAGCAGAAGGGTTTAGCCCGAAGCCGGTCGAACCCGGGCATGGTGACGTTTCTCTCCGGCGGCACCGGCACGCCGAAGCTCCTCTCCGGTGCCGACGCGGTTTTCGCCCTGGACGAGACCACGGTGGTCGCCAACACCGGCGACGACGTCGAACTCGGTGGCCTGCTGGTTTCGCCCGACCTCGATACGGTGCTCTACGACCGCGGCGGCGTGCTCGACCGCGAGCGGTGGTGGGCGGTGGCCGACGACACGACCGCGACCCACGACGAACTCCAGGAACGCTCGACGGCGGCGGGCTTCGAACCCGGGCCGCGCTACCTGCCCCCGGAAGAACAGACCGCGGGCCGCGACCTCGCGCGCTGGCGGCGGTTCTCGGGCGTCGGTGAGTTCATGCTGATCGGCGACCGCGACCGCGCGACCCACCTCCTCCGGACGAGCCTCCTCGACGAGGGACACACCCTCACCGAGACGACCCGCCGGCTCGCCGACGCCTACGAGGTCGACCTCGACCTCCTGCCGATGAGCGACGAGCCGGTGGCGACGATGGTCCACACCCCCGAGCGCGAGATCCACTTCCAGGAGTTCTGGGTGGCCGAGGGCGGCGAACCCCCAGTAGAGGACGTCGAGTTCCGGGGCGAGGAGCGCGCTGCACCCACCGACGCGGTGCTGGAGGCGCTCTCCGAACCGGTCGTGATCGGTCCCTCGAACCCCGTGACCAGCATCGGGCCGATGCTCGCGCTCGACGGGGTTCGAAAAGCCCTCGCCGAGACCACCGTGGTCGCGGTCTCGCCGTTCGTCGGCGACGAGGTCTTCTCCGGGCCGGCGGCGAAGCTCATGGAGGCGGTCGGACTGGAGGCGAGCACCGCAGGGGTCGCCGAGGCCTACCCGTTCTGTGACGCGTTCGTGCTCGACGACGGCGACGACACGCCGCTCGGCCGACCGACGGTGAAGACCGACATCACGATCGACATGCCCGAGGACTCGACGCGGGTCGCGCGCGCGGTCGACGACGCGCTCGAACTCGGGCGGGAGGCCGCGTGATGGCCGACCCCGACTTCGAGCCGCGCGTGGCGCTGGCGAGCCTCAGCGGCGAATCCGACGCGGCGTGGGCGGCGCGCGGCGCGGACCACGCCGGGCTGGCGTTCCTCGGCGGGATCGCGCTCGACGAGGGCTCGCGGCGCGCGGCGGAACGGTTGGTCGAGCGCGGTCGGAACGAGTTCCTGCCCACGGACCCCTTCGGGTTCGTCGAGCGGGAACTCCGCGCGCTCGACGATCGCCCGCTCCGGGCCGGGGTCAACGTCCGGAGCGCGACGCGTGCCCCGATCCGGAACGCCGCCGAACTCTGTGCCGACCACGACGCCATCGTCGAGATCAACGCCCACTGCCGTCAGGAGGAGCTCTGCGCGGCTGGTTGTGGCGAGACGCTCCTCAGGGACGCCCACCGGCTCTGCGAGTACGTCGAGACCGCCGCCGCGACGGGCGCGACCGTGAGCGTCAAACTCCGCGCGGAGGTGCCCGGGGTCTCGCTGCCCGAGACCGCCGGCTGGGTCGCGGCCGCCGGCGCGGACGTCCTCCACGTCGACGCGATGGACTCCGAATCCGTCGTCCGAGAGGTCTCGGAGGCCACCGACGCGTTCGTGGTCGCCAACAACGGCGTTCGCGACGCGGCGACCGTCACGGAGTACCTCGATTACGGTGCGGACGCGGTGAGCGTCGGGCGGCCGAGCGACCGGCCGGCCGTGCTCGGGCGGGTCCGCGAGGCGACCGACGCGTGGTTCGCGGCCAACGAACCGGACCTGACGGCGGGGACCGGCGGATGAGGACGACCGCCGAGAACGCCGAACTGGCCCTCCTGCTCGACGTCACGAGCACCCCGAAACCCGGCAACGTCGACCGGGCGCACGACCACGAGGACCTCCGCTTCGAGCACTTCATGGCGGGCGCGGTTGGCGCGAGCGAGGGCCTCCGGATGGCGGCGGCGGGCGAGCCGGTCGGAACCGCGTTCGAGCGCGCCGTCGAGGGGATGGCGAACCAGCGCGGCGGCAACACCCAGTTCGGCGCGTTGCTGACCCTCGTCCCGCTGGTCGCGGCGGCACGCGCTGAGGGCGGGGTCACGCCCGAGAGCGCCGCGAACGTCGTCGAATCGACCACCGTCGAGGACGCGGCGGGGTTCTACCGCGCCTTCGAACACGTCGACGTCGCCGTCGACGACCCGCCCGACGGGATGGACGCGCTCGACGTTCGACACGGGGCGGACGCGATCCCCACGCTCAGGGACCGTGAACTGACGCTCTACGACGTGCTCGCGGCGAGCGTCGAACGCGACGGCCTCGCGCGCGAGTGGGTCTCGCGGTTCCCGCGGAGCTTCGAGACCGCCGAGCGGATCGAGTCGGGCGACGGGCCGGTGCCCGACCGCGCCGCACGCGCGTACCTCGAACTCCTCGCGAGCGAACCCGACACGTTCGTGGCGACCGCTCACGACGAGGCGACCGCGCGCGAGGTCTGCGAGGCCGCGCGGGCGGTGCGCCGCGGCGAGACGAGCCCCGAGACCCTCGCCGACCAGCTCGTGGCGGCCGGCGTGAACCCGGGGACGACCGCCGACCTCGTCGCCGCCGGGCTGTTCGTCGCGCTCGAACGCGGGCTCGACGTATGACCGAACCTGGGGAGTGGCCGGTCGACCTCGACGGCGTCACCGAGTCGGTGGTAGCGACCCGGGGCCCCGAGGGAACGTGGAACTTCGCTGCGCTCGGGCTCCACGCCGGCGATCCCGTGACGGCGCGAACCTGGGGTCGCACGCGAACCCGCCGCAACGTCGAGCGCGAGGGTAGTGGGATAGTTCAGTTCGTCCACGACCCGGTGGTGTTCACCCGGAGCGCGCTCTCCGTGCTCGAACGCGACTCGCCGATCCACCCGGCGGCCGCGGCGTGGGTGCGCGTCGACGTCGAGCGCGCCGAAACGGGCGAATCCGGGGGCACCGAGTGGGTCGACTGGGAACTCGTGCCCACGGAATCGGCGGTCGAATCGACGACCGTCCCGACCACGAACCGTGGCTACGGAGCGGTCGTCGAGGCCACCGTCGCGGCCTCTCGACTGGACGTCCCGGGCTACGACACCGCCGAACTCCGGGACCGACTGGCGTTCTTCGAGGACGTCGTCGAGACCTGCGGCGGCGAGCGCGAGCGGGCCGCAATGGCGCTGATCCGCGACCGAACCGGATAACACGACGACCGAACGGCAGCCGATACGTACGTCCGGTCGCACCGCTCTCGGAACCCCTCCCCAGTCGTCCGAACGACCATCGGGAGTTATGCCGACCCGAGCCAATAGGTGACGCATGTCACATTCGGTCGACGACGAGTTGAGTGACGCCGACGAGAACGTCCATCACGTCTGGGACAACTCCCTCGAACCGGCGCTCACGGTCGAACCGGGCGACGTCGTCGGGTTCGAGTGCCGGGACGCGCTCGACGGCCAAGTCATACCGGGATCGGGCGTCGAGGACATGCGCGATGCGAGCTTCGACCCGGTCCACCCGCTGACCGGGCCGGTCTACGTCGAGGGTGCCGAACCCGGCGACGTCCTCGCGGTCGAACTCCTCGACTTCGAACACAAGGGCTGGGGTTTCACGGGCTTCATGCCCGGCGAGATGGGGCTCGGTCTCCTTCCGGAGGACTTCCCCGACCCCGGGCTCCACATCTGGGACCTCGCCGACGGGGTGGGAGCGTTCGTGAACGGCATCGAGGTTCCGCTCGATCCCTTCCCCGGGATCATCGGGACGGCACCGGGCGACGCGGGCGAACACGATACCCTCCCGCCGCGCGACACCGGCGGGAACATGGACGTGAAACAGATGACCGCGGGCTCGACGGTCTATCTGCCCGTGGAGTGTCCGGGCGCGCTGTTCTCGACCGCGGACTGTCACGCCGCCCAGGGCGACGGTGAGGTATGTGTGACGGGCATAGAGGCACCGATGTTCGTCACCGCGCGCTTCGAGGTGCGAACGGACATGGAGATCGAACAGCCGCAGGTGCGGTCCGACCACCCCTACACGCCGACCGGACGCGACGAGCCGATGCACGGCACGACCGGCATCGCGCCCGACCTGATGGACGCGACGAAGCTCGCGGTCCGCCACATGATCGACCACCTCGAAGCCGAGCGGGGTCTCACTCGCGGCGAGGCCTACATCCTGTGTTCGGCCGCCGTCGACCTCAAGATCAGCGAGGTCGTCGACGCGCCGAACTGGACGGTGACGGCGTTCGTCGCCGACAGCCTCTTCGAGTAGGGTTCCGCGGTCGAGAGCGCGTCGTTTATACGCCGCGCGAGAAAAGTCGGCCCATGGCCATCAAACCCGCCTACATCAAGAAGACGGCGAACGAGCTGCTCGAACGGTACCCCGACGCGTTCTCGACGGACTTCGAGCACAACAAGGAGAGCGTCACCGCGCTCACCAACGTCCAGTCGAAGGGCGTCCGCAACCGGATCGCGGGCTACGTCTCCCGCAAGCGCCAGTCCGAGGCCGCGGCCGCCTGAGCCGGCCGTGCCCGGCGTGATTTACGCCGATCAGAACCGTTTTCCCCTGGTTTGTCCTACCACGGGGAATGACAACGCGAGTCGGTATTCTCGGTGCGACCGGAGCCGTCGGCCAGCGCCTCGTCCAGCTCCTCGACCCCCACCCCGAGTTCGAGATCGCCTGCGTGACCGCGAGCGACGACAGCGCCGGTCGACCCTACGGCGAGGCCGCGAACTGGCGGATCGACGTCCCGATGCCCGACGCGCTCGCCGACCTCGACGTGGCTCGAACGGAGCCCGACGCGATCCCCGACGACGTTCCCCTGTTGTTCTCCTCGCTCCCGTCGGCGGTCGGCGAGCGCGTCGAACCGCCGCTCTGTGAGGCGGGCTACGTGGTCTCCTCGAACTCCTCGAACGACCGGATGGCCGACGACGTCCCGCTCACTATCCCGGAGGTCAACGGCGACCACCTCGACCTGATCGAGGTCCAGCGCGACTCCCGTGACTGGGACGGCGCGCTCGTGAAGAACCCCAACTGTTCGACCATCACGGCGGTGCCGCCGCTCGCGGCGCTCGCCGAGTTCGGGCTCGAAACCGCCCACGTCGCCACGATGCAGGCGGTCTCCGGCGGGGGCTACTCCGGCGTGACCTCGATGGAGATCATCGACAACGTCCTCCCCCACATCGGCGGCGAGGAGGAGAAGGTCGAGACCGAACCCACGAAGCTCCTCGGCGAGTTCGACGGCGCGGAGGTCAAGCGCCACGAGGTCGACATCGCCGCCTCCTGCAACCGCGTCGCGACGGTCGACGGCCACCTCGAAAGCGTCTGGGCCGACACGCGGGAGGACATCACTGCCGACGACGCCGCCCGCGCGATGCGCGAGCTTCCCGCCCTCGACCTCCACAGCTCGCCCGACCAGTTCATCGAGGTCTTCGAGGACCCCGACCGCCCCCAGCCCCGGCTCGACCGGATGGTCGGCGGCGGGATGAGCGTCGCGGCGGGCGGCCTCCGCGAGACGACCCGCGGTGTGCAGTTCAACTGCCTCGCCCACAACACCCTCCGCGGCGCGGCGGGCGCGAGCGTGCTGAACGGCGAACTCCTCGTCGAGCGCGGCTGGGTCTGAACGCCCTTCCCGCCGTCGCCCCGTCGTCGTTCCCGTCGGTCCTGAACCAGCACGGACCGGTCGTTGTCGACGGATCCACGCCGTATTTGACGCCGGCCCGACCACGACCGATATGACCCCACACGCCCGCTCGAACGTTCGCGCCACCAGTGGCGCGACATGAGCGGCGTCGTCGCACCGTTCACCGACGCGATCCTGCCGATCGTCGCGATCGCCGCGGTCGGCTACCTCCTCGGTCGCCGAACCGACCTCTCGGTCGAGCCGCTCAACACGGTGGCGCTGACGTTCTTCCTCCCGGCGCTGGTCTTTCACGGGATCGCCACCACCGACCTGAGCGGCGACACGGTGGTCAAACTGGTCGGGGGCGTGCTCGCCTACGTCTTCGTCCTGATGGGGATCGCCTACGTCGGCGGGCGGGCGCTCGACGTCCCCGAGGCGCTTCTGCCGGCGATCGCCCTGTCGAGCGCGTTCCCGAACTCGGGGTTCGTCGGGATCCCGCTCACGGGTTTCGTCTTCGGCGACATCGGGCGCACCACCGCGACCCTCTTCCTCACGACCCAGAGCGTGGTGCTCTACACGCTCGGGGTCTACGTTGTCTCCTCGGAGGGCGAGAACGCCGCCATGGAGGCGGTTCGGGAGGTCTTCCGGCTCCCGCTGGTCTACGCTGTGATCGCCGCGGCGGCGTTTCGCGCGCTGGGCCTCGTCCCGCCCGTCGACGGGACGTTCATGACCACCGTCGATTCGGTGGGGTCGGCATCGATCCCGCTGATGCTCACCGTCGTGGGGATCCAGCTCTCGGAGGTCGAACTCGGGGCGCTCCGGCACACCCTCTTCCCGGCGGGGCTCAAACTCGCGGTCGCGCCCGTCGTCGGCGCGGCGCTCGCGCTCGCAGTCGGCTTCTCGGACCCGCGGGTGAGCAACGTCTTCGTCATCGAGTGTGCGACCCCCGCGGCGGTCACGCCGCTCGCGCTCATCATCGCCTACGGCGAGACCCCCGAGGAGGGGATTTCGGCCGCCGAGTTCACGAGTACGGTGATATTCGTGACCACCGTCCTGAGCGTCGTCGTCCTCACCGGGCTCGTCGTCGGGGTCCGGAACGGCTGGCTGTTCTGAGCCCCGACGGGTCCGCGGCGCTCCCGTTCAGAGCACTTGGTTCTTCAGGTCCTCGTACTCGCCGGTTTCGTCGACCCGCTCGACGTTCTCCGCCACGATGTCGGCGAGGCGTTCGTAGTACATCGGGGTGTTGCCGGTGTTGTGCGGCGTGATGAGGACGTTCTCGAACTTCCAGAGCTGGTGGTCGGCGGGCAGCGGTTCGGGGTCGGTGACGTCGAGCGCCGCGCCGCCGATGGCGTTGTCGTGGAGCGCCGCCACCAGCGCGTCGGTGTCGACCACCGGCCCGCGCGCGACGTTCACGAGGAACGCCTCGGGCGAGAGCGTGGCGAACTCCTCCTCGCCGATCAGGCCTTCGGTCCCCTCGTTCAGCGGCACGGCGAGCACGACGCTGTCGGTCCGCGCGAGCGCGTCGTGCAGTTCGTCGGTGCCGAGGACCTCGTCCGTCGGCCCGCCCTTCTCGGGCGAGTGACGCACGCCGATGGTGTGGACGTCGAATCCCGAGAGCCGTTCGACGATCGCGTTTCCGATCGCGCCGAGACCGACGACCGTGACCGTCGATCCGGCGAACTCCCGTGTGGGATAGGCACGCCACTCGTGCTGTTGCTGTCGTCGCCAGCCCTCGTAGTGGCGACGGGTGAGCGAGAGGAGGAAGCCGAGGACGTCCTCCGCGATGTTCGGGCCGTGGACGCCCGAAGCGCTCGTCACAGCGACGTCGTGCTCGTCGAGCGCGTCCATCGGGAGGTGGCCGTAGCCCGCCGAGAAACCCGCGAACAGCCGAAGGTTCCCGGCGTGGTCGAGCAGCTCCTCGTCGATGACCTGGCCGACCACGATGGGGGCGTCCTCGATGAGGTCGCGCTCCTCGGCCGGCGTCGCCGCACACTCGATCCCGTGGTCGGGCAGGCGCTCGCGGAGCGCCATCGCCAACTCGCTGCTCGACAGCCCGTGGATCCCCTTTCGAAGCACGATGATGTCCGGATCCGTCATTCGCTGGCCGCTCCTGTTTCCATGCACGCGCTTCGACGGCTACGGATGTTATACCTCCCGGAAGTCAGGCGGGCCGTCGCCAACGGGTAGACATTTATCCACGGCGGCGGGCGAGACGGTATGGAGCGGATCGATGTTGCGGTCGTCGGTGGTGGACCCGCCGGAAGCTCGGCGGGGCGAGCCGCGGCCAGGCAGGGAGCCGAGACGGTGGTGCTCGAAAAGGGGGTCCCGCGCGAGGACCGCGACCGCCCGGGGCCGGACTCGACCGACGCCGCCGGGATGCTCGACTACTGGGTCGACCTGATGGACCTCCCCGAACCGGTCCCCGACGACGTGATCCTCCGGGAGCTCGACGGCGCGACCTTCGCGGGGCCCACAGAACGGATCACCATCCGGGAGACGGGCATGAAGAGTTCGTACCCGAACTTCGGGTTCACCTTCCACCGCGCGCGCTTCGACGACTGGCTCCGCGAGCGCTGTGAGGCCGCGGGCGCGGAGTATCGCGTCGGCAAGAGCGTCCGAAACGTCGACGTCGACCCCCGGGGTGGACACGTCCTCACGCTCGCGAACGGTCACGAGATCGAGGCCGAATACCTGATCCTCGCCGACGGGCCACAGCGTACCGTCACGAGAGGCGTGCTCTCGGAGTTCGTCGGCGAGAGTCGATTGGAGGGGCTCTCCTCGCGCCGGGCGAACCACATCGCCTATCAGGAATATCGGGAGTTTCCGCCCGAACTCTTCCCCGAGGACCGGATCGTCTTCTGGTGGGGAGCGATGCCCGGCCACACCGCCTACCCGTGGGTGTTCCCGAACGACGGCAACGTCGCGCGCGTGGGGCTGACGATGCCGATCGGGCTCGACATCGACGCGGTCGAGAACCGGGAGGACTATCGACTCCTCGAACCCGACGACGACTCGATCCCCTCGGGTTCGGAGTACATCCGCCGACTTCTCGAGAGCGAGTACCCCGACTACGACCTCGAGGACTTCCCGATCGTCGAGGACCGTGGGAAGCGAAAGGGCGTCGAGTCCTACCCGATCTCCTCGACGAAGCCGATCGACTCCCCCGTCGGCGCGAAGGTCGCCGTCGCGGGCGGTGCGATGGGCACCACCTCCGCGTTCCACGAGGGTGGCGACCACGTCGCGGTGCGGACGGGGAAGATCGCGGGTTCGCTCGCCGGCGCGGGCGCGCTCTCGGCCTACAACCGCGAGTGGAAGCGCGCGGTCGGCGACGAACTCGGGCGGAACGTCGCGATGGCCGACGTGGTCGGCGGGTTCGGGCCCGACGACTGGGACCGGACCTTCGGGGCGGTCGGTCGGATGATGAAGGACGGGCGGTACAGCCCGCTGCGCGTGCCGCGGGCGGGGCGTGCGGGGCTGTCGGTGTTCGCGAAGTACGAACGCGCCCGGCTCGGCTACCGCAACGGCGGTTACGTCCAGATCGAGGAGTCGGAGTACGCGATATGACATCCTCCCCGCCGTGAAACGGCAGGGTTTCCCTTCCGAGGTGGGATATTATAGTTCGCAGTCCATCTGTTCACGCGGGAGAAAATCTCCTCGCGCTTTGTCGGCCTACCGCCTCGGCACGGGATTCTCTCGCTGAATTAAGATAGCAAAGGGATTTGAGGTGGCGGCGGCAAGGACCCCTGCACGCCGTTGTCCCCGCCCGAGCACGTCCACACGGGCGCGATGACGCGCGGCGAACCCCGGCGTGCGATAGTCGGTACTGGTTGCGCGTCGCGCAACCGAACCTGGAACCGGCGGAAGCCGGTGACACGGGGTGCGCATAGCGCACCCGAACGTGGAGTCGGCGGAAGCCGACGACACAGGTCGTGCATCGCACGACCGAACGCGAGGCCGGCACGCGCCGGCCGAGGATGGTCGCCGACGACCCGCCCGGCATAGGGTTTTCCGGCCGAGACGGCACACCGCCCGCGATGAGGCCGGTGGTTAGTGTTCCGGGCGACACTCCACTAACAGTAGCGAACGGCTCGTCACTTCTCGAAAGGGCGGCCCACGACGTGTTTTCCGCCGACCACCCGTCCGTTGGCGTGTGCGTTACTCCCAGCAGCGGGCAGGGCGGACGTCCACGTGGAGCCACGCTCAAGTCGTTCCCGCCCGAAGACGGAACGAGTTCACCTCCCCGCCATGCCCCACGCTCACTCGACGGCGAAACTGCTCGTCATCCCCTCCGTGGTCGCGCTCCAGTTCTCACCACCGGAGTTCGAGGACGCGCTCTCGTACTTCGAACCGGACGCCCTCCTCGTCCTCGGTCCCCGGGAACACGCCTACACGACGGTTGCCTTCGACCACCTCACCGACGACTCCGTCCCCGTCGTGTTCGACCCGCTCGACGCCTCCCTCCCCGACGACTACCGAGCGTTCACGTCGAACGGCGTCGACGTGGTCTTCGCGAACACCACCGCCGATATCGAATCCCTCCACGAGGGTGAGACGGATGGTTCGCTCGATTCCGACACGGAGACCTACGTCGTGAGCGGACTCCTCGATATCGATATCGATACCGACGCGCTTTCGACCACCCTCACCGGTCGATCCGAATACCGGAGAGCACTCTCACCGAGCGAGCGTGACGGGTCGTACACGCATCTGGTCACGAGGATCGAGGCCGGCTACGCCTACACCTGGGACGACCTCCGGGTCCGCGGCATCGGCCTCCAGGACGGGGCTGGATTGCCGCCGCTGACCTGCTTCACACTCGATACAGCGGGGCACACGACGGCCGAGTCACTCGATCCCGGCAAACTGGGGCTTCGCGCCATCCACGGCGTCGGGCCGACGACCGAGGACCGACTCCGAACGGCGGGGCTCTCCACCACCGACGACATCGCCACCACGCCCGTCGAGGAGTTGGCCGAGATCAGGGGTATCGGCCCGAGGACGGGCGAGACGATCCGCTCGAACGCGCGGGCGTTCTCGGAGGGGCGGGTCATCCGAACCAGCGAGACGCCGCTTCCGGGTCGGGACCCCGTCTTCATCGATATCGAGACGGACGGGCTCAACCCGACGATCGCGTGGCTGATCGGCGTGCAGGACGGCATCGACGGCGACTACGTCTCGTTCGTCCAGCCCGACCCGGACGACCCGGGGAAAGCGGTTCGTGCGTTCGTGCGCTGGTACACGGCGAACGCTTCCGATCGGACGCTCATCGCGTGGAACGGCTGGAACTTCGACTTTCCCGTCCTCCGGGAGCAGATCACCGCCCACTGTCCACAGCATCTCGACGCCTGGAAACGCGCCTCGAAACGCGACCCGCTTCGATGGGCCCGCGACCACGACAACGCCGTCCTCCCCGGTCGAACGAACAAACTCGAACACGTCGCCGGCGCGCTCGGCTGGGAGCACGACGACACGGGCCTCTCGGGGGCCGCCGTCGGGCGCGCCTACCGCCGCTGGATGGAGACCAGGCGTCCGGACGACGAACTCGACTGGGAGCGCCACGAGCGCTACTGCGAGGACGACGTCCGCTCGCTCGCGTTCATCTACGAGGCGATGCGTGAGGCGAACCGGCTCGCGGCGACGAACGACGATCGGTCCCAGCCAGTCGGTGAAACCACTGAACAGGGTACCCTCGGGGACATCTACTGAAGGCTCGAGGATGACTTTCACCGGACCAGTCGGCGTCCCGTCCGCTACCTGAACTCGCGGGAGTACAACCGGGCGAGCGTGAGCAGCGCGACCCCGAGACAGACGAGCCCGGCGAGCAACCCGATCGGCGGACCGAGGGTGAGCCCCGCACCGACGAGCGCGATCAGGAATATCAGGAGGTCCAGCTGTGTCCGCGTTTCGAACTCGAACCCCGAACGGTGTCGGTCCGCACCGATCGTCGTACGCTGAGCCATACCGTGCCGTTTCTATCGGGGACGCGATACGTCTTGGGGCCATCGGGATAGCCGACGGGGCGGGGAGGGAGTCACGATCGAATTCCCGCCTCCCTCACGACCGATGGGCGAATCGAAGCGGGCCGACCGATACTTTATAGCCGGAAATCACCAACGGCTCGTATGCCCAACTGGCGAGCGTTCGGTTTTCGAGGGAACGCCCACCCCGGTATTCGCATCCATCGGCACGGACCCCGTCCCCAGTCGGCGGGCCACCACGGTCGATGACATCCGCCGGCGTTTCCCTCCCGGTCGCCCCTTCGTCATCGCACGACCATGAGTGACAGCCAGAACCCCGACGCAAACTCGCTCGCGAGGACCTACCCCCGCTACGCCGGGCAGGTCGCCCACGACCACACCCAGCCCGCCGCCGACGCCGAGACGGTTCCCGCCGCCGACGTGCTCGAACCCGGGCTCGCGGACCGACTCCCGCACGACCTCTACACCCACCAGGCCGAAGCCCTCTCGCTGCTCGAAGCTGGCGAGAACGTCTGTGTCGCGACGTCGACGTCCTCGGGAAAGACGTTCGTCTACGGGCTGCACATCGCTCGCCAGCACTACCGAGGCGAGGACTCGACGGCACTCCTGGTCTATCCCACGAAAGCGCTCAGCCGCGACCAGAAGCAAGCGTTGGACGAACTCTACGCCACACTGGGGCTGGACATCGACGTCGCCGTCTACGACGGGGACACCCCGTCGAACGAACGTCGGCGCATCCGCGAGGGGTCGGACGTCGTCATCAGCAACTTCTCCGGGGTGAACGTCTACCTCTCCGACCACGCGCTCTGGGCGGAGTTTCACGCACGATTGCACCTCGTCGCGATCGACGAGAGCCACTCCTATACGGGGATCCAGGGGATGCACGTCGCGTGGGTGATCCGCCGTCTCTGGCGCGTTCTCGATAGGTACGACGCGGACCCACAGGTGACCCTCACCTCCGCGACCATCGGTAACCCGAAAGAACACGCCGAATCGCTCACGGCGAAAACGGTCCGGGTCGTCGACGAGGACGGCTCGCCGCACGGCGAACGCGAGATCGTCTTCTGGGACCCGCCCACCGAGACCGACGAGAACGGCGAGGAGGTCAAGCGGTCGGCCGACGAGGAGGCCAGCGACGTCCTCGCTCACCTCGCCGACCGGGACCTCCAGACGCTGATGTTCACCCGGTCGCGAAAGCAGACCGAACTCGACGCGCGCCGGGTCCGGAACGCCGACGAGGACCTCGTTTCGACCGGCAGGCTCGACGTCGAAGCCTACAACGCCGGCCACGGGAAGGACACCCGACGACAGACCGAAGATAGACTCAAGAGCGGGAAACTCGACGGTATCGTCTCGACCAACGCCCTCGAACTCGGTATCGACATCGGGAGCGTCGACGCGACGATACTCACCGGCTACCCGGGAACCCGCCAGTCGTTCTGGCAGCAGGTCGGCCGCTCGGGGCGCGGGCTCTCGGATGCGCTGGGCGTCTTCGTCGCGAACTACGACTCCATCGACCAGTACATCCTCGACCACCCGGAGTACATCCTCGGCGACACCATCGAGGACGCGGTGGTCGACACCACGAACGATCCCGTCTACGCACGGCATCTCCTCTGTGCCGCCGAGGAGATCCCGCTCACCCACGACGACGGCCGGTGGTTCGGCGACGAACGCCTCGAACGCGCCGTCGAGATGTGGCGTCGCGCCGGGCGGATGGTCGGCCGCCTCGAATCCGGTGTCCAGTACGACGGCCCGCACCGCCCGCAGATGGACATCTCGATGTACGCGACGCAGAGCGAGCAGTTCGAGGTTCGGATCGAAAACGGCGACATCGACATGGAACCCATCGACAGGGTTCGCGCCTATCGGGACTTCCACGAGGGGGCCGTCCACCTGCACAAGGGGACCGAATACGAGATCGTCGAGCTGAACGAGGAGGGTGCCCACCCGTACGTCCTTCTGGAACGGACGAACGCGAACTACTACACCCGGACCCTCTCGGAGATCACCATCGGCGATCTCGACCGACAGGACTCGCGTGCCCTCGGGAACGATATCGTGCTCTGCTACGGCGAGGCGACGGTCACCGTCGACTACTACGCCTACAAGAAGATCGAGTACGGCCGAGGGGATGGTGGCCTCCAGATCCCGACGGGGCTCGACCCGATCGAGATGCGGACCCAGCTCGTGTGGGTGGCCTTCCCCGACGGAACGATGGACGACCTCGACGAGCGGACGGGGATGGACGTCGACCCGGAGGTGCTCCTCGGCGGGCTCCACGCCGCCGAACACGGGACGATCGGGATGGCACCGCTCGAACTCAGGTTGGACAAGGGCGACCTCGGCGGGCTCAGCCAGTGTCGACATCCGGAACTCGACGGGCCGGTCTGGTTCGTCTACGACGGTGTCGCCGGCGGACTGGGGTTCAGCCGCGCGATCTTCGATCACTACGAGACGATCGCGACGCACACCCGGGACATGATCCGCGACTGTGACTGCGACGGTGAGGACGGCTGTCCGGCGTGCGTGATGGACAGCAACTGCGGCGACGACAACAGTCCGCTCCATCGCAGTATGGCGGTCGAGCTGCTGGAGCGGACCCTCCCCGAACGACCGACCCACCGCTGACGACGATTCGACCGTCGCTTTCCCGACGAAGCCATCGCGACCTGCCGTCCGGTCCCCGTGGTTCCCACGACCCGTTCGACCGTCCTCGATCCGAGACCCGTCTGACGGGCGTCGGACGTAGGTTCATGTTGCTGGAGACGAATATCACGTATGGGATGGGAGCGTCGATTACCGCCGGTCGCCGAGGACGCTCTCGAACTCCTCTCGGCAGCGGCCGAGGATTCGACCGAGCCGGACAGCGGGGAGGGGAGCGAAGCGGGACGTTCGAGCGGGGATTTCACGAAGGACGAGGCCACAGCAGTCCTCGTGGCCGACGAGGGGTTCACTGAAGCCGACGCGGAACACGCACTGGAAGTCCTCTTTCAGCGCGGCCACATCTACTACGTCGGGGACGACGTCTACATCACGCCGACCGACGACTGAGCGCCGCCCGGGGGCGCATGGAGGGACCAGCGTCGCTCGACGACTCACACTTTCAGTGTGCTTCGATAGGGTATAAGTCCCCTTCGGCACGAACTCCCGGGTGTGGCAGACCTGATCGTTCAATCGGCCGTGAAGGAACAGCTCGAAGGGATGAACGTCTCCTCGGATTTCTACGATGCGCTCGACGAGGCGGTCTCGGACCGCCTCGCCGATGCCGCCCGACGTGCGGAGGACAACGACCGAAAGACCGTCCAGCCGCGCGACCTCTGAATCGGCGTCCGGCTCGACCGGACCACAGCGTGGTCGTGGTTTCGGCACCCCGTTGTCTCCGACGAGCGCGAACGGAGCAACGAGCGCAACGATCTCGGCATTCGTCTCGATCGTCGAGAGCGGAATCGCTTCACAGCGGTGTTCCGTAGGAAACCAGCCGCCACCGAATACGTCCGAGCGATACGGCGGAAAATACATCACTCCCATCAGAATACGATGGGTATGGAGCGGGACGACGTCGTCGACCGACTCCGCGGAGCCCTCCCGGATCCCGAATCGGTCCTGATCGCCGTTCTCTGTCTCGGTGTTCTCTCGATACTCCTCGATTCGTTCGGGATCGACGTCGTCGAGAACCTCCGTGAGTCGGTGGGCGGCGACGAACCCGGATATCTGGTGTACCTGCTAGCGATGGCGCTGCTCTGTCCCTCGTCGAACGGGTTCGAGACGCCTTCGACGGGTCTCACACCGCCGACGTTCCCGACCCGCTCGGCGACCGCGAGGTCGAAACCGAGGACGTCGACGAAACGGCTGCGGACGAGCCGGTGGCCGAGGAACGTGTCGGGTCCGCCTCCTCTCGAAACGAATCCGTGGAGTGAGGATTTCGCCGCGCTACGACCGGACCGCCGGCGCTGCCTCAGTTTCCCGCACTCTTCGTTCGTCGTGGGTGGGTCTTCCCCGAGAGCCACCCGCCGATGAGGCCCCCGATGACCCCCGCGATCATCGAGAGCAACGTCAGCGCGAAAGCTACCGAAAGAAGCAGTGCGACCTCCGGGACCGGGTTCGACCACACCACGACGGTGCCGTCCGGGATCCCGAGGAGCGTCCCGACCGTCCAGACGGTGAACGGGGCACCACCGACGACCCCCGCGATCAGACCGGCACGACTCGCCTCTCGCGAAGCGTTCGCGGCGAGATAGCCGGCGAGGGTGGCACCGGCGAGGACCCCGTTCCCGGAGAGGGTGGTGACCGAGCCCCTCCACGCCGAAAGCGCGGCCGTCAGCGGGATCGAGCCGACCCCGCCGAGCAGTCCGTACTTCCAGATACCATCGAGTCGCCGGGAACTCGACGTAGCCATGGGTCTCTATCCAGAATGTTTCCTTTGAGCGATATAAATCTACCCCGTGGAGCGGCCCCACCCGGGCGGCGAGAGCCCGCCGAGCACCGAGCGGCCGGTCCCTGAAAGAATACAGATGAAGAGAGTTATCACAAATACAGAATAGAGAAAAACAAGAGAGACAAATCTAGTAATTTTGAAGTTAGTATTATTATCTAAATTACTAAGTTGGGAAAAGAACTAAGTGGTTATTGATTATTTATGTTCACGATGGGGAGAAGACTTCCACGACTCGGGATGGGGCCCGTCCTTGTTGCGTGTCTCATCGTCGTTCTCGGTACGACGATGATACCCGCTTTCGCGGCAGGAACCGGCAACCAGGCCGATATGACCGAACAGAACACGACGAACTGCGGCTGCGGTGCCGGTGAGGACAACGACGTCGTCGATATCGACGGCGACAACAACACCGTCGAGATCGTCATCAACGGCGAGACCGGCGAGGTCAGCGATATCACCACCGAACGTACCGGCGACGGCGGTGATTCGGGGGCCGACCCCGCCGATGATGGCGACAGCGCCGAAACCGACGAGAGCGCCAGCGTGGACGTCACCGTCGACGACGGCGACGTTCGCGTCAACGGTCAGGACGTCGCGAACGAGGAGAACGACGGGATGAGCAACCAGGACGCGCGTGACTCCGTCACCCGGATCGTCACCAACGTCGAGGGGACCTCGGTCTCCAACGACGACATCGACCGGATCGTCGACGAGAACGACATCAACGGCGGCGACACCAGCGGTCTCAACGTCGACGCGCTGGTCGAGGCGCTCAACGCGGCGGACGACGGGAGCGACGGTGCGGATGGTTCGGATGGAACCGACGGCACTGACGGTGCAGACGGCTCGGACGGTGCGGATGGAAGCGATGGCGACGATGGCACCGATGGCTCGGATGGAGCCGACGGTGCGGACGGAACGGACGGTACTGACGGTGCGGACGGAACGGATGGAACGGACGGCACTGACGGTGCGGACGGTGCAGACGATGCGGATGAAACGGACGGTACGGATGGAAGCGATGGCGATGACGGTGCGGACGGGACGGACGGAACGGATGGAACGGACGGAAGCGATGACGGATCGGATACCGATGCACCGACCGACGATGGTTCGGACACCGACGACGGATCTGACACCGACGGCGGCGACGGCGACAACAGCCAGACCGTCGGCGACATTGACGACAGCACCCTGTTGCAGATCCTCCTCGACTTGGGTTACCTCGACCTGAGCGAGGTCAACACCGCGATCGAGGACAACTCGATCGACAACAGCACGATCGTCGACAACGCCGTCAACGGCGACCAGACGCTCAACCTGAACAGCATATACGTCGACAACAGTGTCACCAACATCGACAACAGCACGACGGTCACCCAGATCATCCAGAACTCGACGGTCGGTGACGGCTCCGGCAACGTCGACACTGGCGACGGCGACGCCGGCGACGGGGACGAAACCACCACGCCAGGGACGACTGACGGTGGGGACGGCGACGGTGCCCCCGACATCAGCGTCTCGAAGAGTACGGATACGGACGAAGTCGAGGTCAGTCTGCTCGACGGCGGCGGTATCCTGCAGGCGAACGAACCCGCGACGTTCACCGTGACGGTCACCAACGACGGGGACGCGACCGCCGATGACGTCGTGGTCAACGACGACGACGTGATCGCCGACATCGCGAACGACGACATCCTCGATACGACGGCGTTCCTCGTCACCGATTCGAGCACGAGTCAGGGCGACTTCAGTGCCGCCACCGGCGACTTCGAGGTCGGGACGCTCGAACCGGGTGAGACCGCGACACTGACGTTCGACGCGCTCGCCGTCTCGGCGGATGCGGGTCTGCTCGACGGCTCGCTCGCCGAGCTCAACGCGACCAACGACGTCGAACTGACGTCCTCCTCGCCCGAGGACTCGAACGCCGACAACGACGCCGACAGCGCGACGATCACGCTGGTGAGCGCGCTCGACGGTGGGCTGACGGACGACCAGCTCGCCGCGCTGAACGACGCGTTCACCGACGCGCAAGTCGACGACCTCCAGGCCGAACTCACGACCGACCAGCTCGTGGCGCTGCTCGACTCGACGAGCGACCTGGAGCTCGCGTCCATCGGGGACGCGCTCAACAACGACGATACCACGGTTGAGGACCTCGGGAACGCGATCGACGGCGACGACCTCGATGGCTTCCTCGGTGGGCTCTCGGGCGGCGCATCGGCCGGTGCTAGCTCGGTCGACGACACGTCCGAGAACGCCACCAACGCCACTGACAGCGATACCAACGCCAGCGACGACGCCACCACTGGATCCAGTACGGACGCTGGCACCGACGGAACGGCCGCCACGGCGACCACGGACACCCAGTCCGCGGTCGGCCCGCTCTCGACCGGCGGGCTCGCGGTCGGCGGCGTGACCCTGCTCGGACTCCTGGGGAGCGTCGTGCTCTTCAGAGAGAACCGGTAACGCTGGACACCACCGGCGACCCATTTTTCGTTCCCCAGTTTCGGATAGTACCGTCTCCGCCGACCGGGAACGGTCGAGTTCTCGGCGAGCGCTTTCGGGCCGGTATCCCGTTTTCACCCTCCCGATGGTGAGTGGATCCGCCAGCGAGCGTACCAGTCCGAGACGGAGGTGGCATCGACCGGACGACAACGGATGGCTTAGGAAGCGCGAGTCGGAACGGTGAACAGAGTAAATGAGAGTGACGCGGATACTCCGGTCCTCGCCGGTCGTCGTCGTGATATTCGCGAGCACGCTCGTCGCGGTGATGGGTGTCTCCCTCATCAGCCCCGCACTCCCGGCCGTCCAGGAGGCCTGGGGTATCTCGGAGGGGCAGGCCAGTTTGCTGCTGTCGGCGTTCACGCTCCCGGGGATCTTCCTCACGATTCCGATCGGGGTCGTCGCCGACCGGATCGGTCGAAAACCCGTCCTGCTTCCGGCGCTCGCCGTCTTCGGGCTCTGCGGCGGTGTGATCGTCTTCGTCCCCGATTTCACGCTCGTTCTCGTGCTTCGGGGCATTCAGGGCGCAGCCAGCAGCGCGATCATGATGGTCACGATCACGCTCCTGGGCGACCTCTTCACCGGCGAGGAGCGGCGCGTTCTGATCGGGACCAACGCCGCGATCCTCGCGATCGGTGCCGCCGGCTATCCACTTCTCGGCGGTGCGCTCGCGACGATCGCCTGGTCGGTCCCGTTCGCCTGCTTCCTCCTCGCGCTCGTCATCATCCTCCCCGGGATCACGGTGCTCCAGGAGCCGGAACGAAGCGAGAGCGACGCCGAGCCGAGCGTGTACGCGTTCCTCACGGGGCCCACCCCGTTGCGACCGTTCGCGGTCCTCTACACGGCGATATTCGGGATCTTCGTCGTTCTCTACGGGGCACAGCTCACGCTGCTACCCTTCCTTCTCGACGACAGCTACCAGCTCTCGTCGGCCGGTATCGGTCTCCTCCTGGGACTCCCAGCGCTCGCGATGGGAGCCACCGCGACACAGAGCGGGCGGATCCTCCGCACGTTCACGAGCTTCCAATCCATCGCGCTCGGGTTCGTGAGCTACGGCGTCGGGCTCGTCGTCGTCGCACACGCCCAGTCGCTCCCCACCGTCGCTGGCGCGTTGCTCCTGTTCGGGTTCGGGCAGGGGCTCGCGGAACCGATCACGGACACCGCGCTGAACGAACTGGCCCCGGACGACTTCCGTGGAAGCATCATGAGCGTGCGAACGAGCGTGCTCCGGCTCGGGACTACGGTCGGTCCACCGCTGAGCGTCGCCGCCACCGGCGTAGTGGGATACCGAGGGACGCTGTTCCTCTCCGGTGTCGCCGCGTTCCTCATCGGCGTGGTCTGGTTTGCGATCAGGACGATCCCCCGAAGCGACGAGAACTGAGCTCCGGCTATCGAGGTCGCTTTCGTGTTCGACGGGGGTGGGTAGCCCGGCGGACTACGGTGTCGACCTCGTCAGTACTGGTCGTTGAACTGCTCCGCCATCTCCACGTCCTGCTCGGTGACACCGCCTTCCTCGTGGCTCGTCAGCTGCACTTCGACCTCGTCGAACCGGATCGTGATCTCCGGATGGTGGACCTCCTCGTCGGCGAGCTCGGCGACGTCGTTCGCGAAGTCGACGCCGTCGAGATACTCGTCGAACCCGTAGGTCCGAACGATCGCCTCGCCGTCCCGACTCCATCCGTCGGGTGCACGGTCGTCGACCTCGTCGTCCGAGAGGGTGTCGGCCATGTCATCACAACCGGGGAGCAGGTGAATAAGGGTTTGCCAGGCTCGTTCAAGCAACGTCGGTGGACAACCGCGCGACCGAAACCGACAGCCCAACTACGCGAAGCGGTCGGGACGCGTCGTTGATTCGGGAACGTCTCTCCCGCCGTCGGTAGCCACTCGGTCGCCGATGGGCAGTATCGAGGAGCTCGTGGTGCCCGCCGCCACGGTGGCGTTGAACGTCCCCGATGCCCCGAGCGCGGACGACCTCGAACGGACCACATTATAAAAAGGCGGGGTTCACTGCACACGAAAGTTGAAACGGGGCTCGCCGTAAGTCACGGACGATCATGGCGTCGTCAGACGAACCCACCGAGGTGCCGACGGATTACGAGATCGCCCAGCAGGTCGAGACGCGACCCATCACCGAGGTCGTCGAGCCGGTCGGGCTCACCGAGGACGACCTCGAGCTCTACGGCGACGAGACCGCGAAGCTCACGTTCGACGCCATCGAACGGCTCCGGAACTCGGAGCGCGAGGACGGCGACGTGATCCTCGTGACCGGGATGACGCCGACCCCGATGGGCGAGGGGAAGACCGTCACGACCGTCGGCCTGACGCAGGCGTTCAACCACCTCGGCGAGAACGCGCTCGCGGCGGTCCGCGAACCCTCGCTCGGGCCGGTCTTCGGCGTCAAGGGCGGGGCGGCGGGCGGGGGCTACTCCCAGGTACTGCCGATGGAGGACATCAACCTCCACTTCACCGGCGACCTCCACGCGCTCACCTCGGCGCACAACCTGGTCGCCACGATGCTCGACAACCACATCAAACAGGGCAACGACCTCGACATCGACGTCAACCGGGTCCAGTGGCCCCGGGCGATCGACATGAACGACCGCGCGCTTCGCGAGACGGTCATCGGGCTCGGCGGCGAGGCGACGGGCATCCCCCGCGAGGACGGCTTCATCCTGACGGCGGCCTCCGAGATGATGGCCGTGCTGTGTCTCGCCGACGACCTCGCCGACCTCGAGGAGCGCGTCGGGCGCATCATCGTCGCGTACGACGAGGACGGGGACGCCGTGACCGCCGACGACATCGAGGCCACGGGGGCGGTCACGATCCTCCTGAAGGACGCCCTCAAGCCGAACGTCGTCCAGACCATCGAGGGGACGCCGGCGTTCGTCCACGGCGGCCCGTTCGCCAACATCGCTCACGGAACCAACTCGTTGATCGCCGACGAGGCGGCTCGAAAACTCTCGGACTACCTCATTACCGAGGCGGGATTCGGCTCGGACCTGGGTGCCGAGAAGTTCATGAACGTCGTCTGTCGGCTCGGTGGGATGGAGCCCGCGGCGGTCACGCTCGTCGCCTCCGTCCGCGCGTTGAAGTACCACGGCAAGGATATGTGGCCCGCCGACCTCGACGCGCTCGACGAGGCGGACGTCGAGGCGGTGCGGGCGGGGTTCGAGAACCTCGACGCTCACGTCCGCAACCTTCAGGGGTTCGGCGTCCCAGTCGTAGTGGCGGTGAATCGGTTCCCCGGCGATACGTCCGAAGAAGTCGAAGCGGTACTCGACCACTGCCGGGAGGACCTGGGCATCGAGGCGGCCGAGTCGACGGTGTTCGAGGAGGGCGGCGCGGGCGGTGCGGACCTCGCCGAGAAACTCATGACCGCCATCGAGACGAACGAGGAGACGTTCGAGTTCCTCTACGACGTGACGGCCCCGATCGAGACGAAGATCGAGGCGATCGCCACCGAGATCTACGGCGCGGACTCGGTCTCGATCGGGAGCGACGCCCGCGACGACATCGAACGCATGGACGAACTGGGATTCGGTGACCTCCCGGTCGTGATGTCGAAGACCTTCCACTCGCTCAGCGACGACGCCTCGAAGAAGGGTGCGCCGACGGGCTGGGACCTCGAAATCCAGGAGGTCTATCCCTCCGCTGGCGCGGGCTTCCTGGTCGCGCTCACCAGCGACGTGCTCACGCTGCCGGGGCTACCCGACGACCCCGCCGCCGCCAACATGGACATCGACGACGACGGAACCGTCTCGGGATTGTTCTGAAGGTGACCGTCCCCGGAGTCGATCCCGGGGACACGCAGTGTCGTTACTCGTCGGCCTGCTGGTCACGGACGACCGTCACCGGGGAGGCCGAACGGCGCATGACTGCTTCGGAGACGCTCCCACGCAGGATTCGCGACAGGCCGGACCGGCCGTGACTCCCCATGACGATGTGGTCGATCCCGTTTCGCTCCGAGTACTTCACGATCGAGCGGGCGGGATCGCCGAACTCGATGACCGTGGCGAGGGTGAGGCCGCGTGCATCGGCCCGCCCCTGGGCCTGCGAGAATCGCTCCCTGATGCGCTCCTTCGTCGGTTCGTACCACTCCTCGCTGTATCCCGGCATCCCCGCTCTGCCGACCGGGGAGTGATAGCCGGATTCCTCCGGTCTGGTGTCGAACGGGTTGATGACCGTGAGCAACGTGATGGTGACGTCAGGCAATGCGAGCGCGTGAACGAGCGCGGCCTCGGCTTGTGGGGACCCGTCCATCGGGACGAGAATGTTTTTGGCAGTTGACATTTGACATCGGTAACTCCGTTGTGTGCCCGCGACCGACCCCTCGGGAGCCAGTACGAGCCAGCCGCTCCGTACGGTTCGTTCACGTCCCACATGCTTAACCGCTGAGCAGGAGTGCGCAGGCACCCTCGGCGGACCACGGCCTGAACGGGGATTCGGGGCTGTTCCATGGAGTCGGGGCCCGAGCGGTTCGCGTGGGGGGTCGTCGGGAACGGCGAAGCGCGCTCGAAAGCTCAAGGTTTATGCGAGGGTATCGCATCCGTTCGCCCCGGAGTTATTCGGTCTCCGGCGACCGACGAGGTGGATCGGAGTGATGGCGGCTTCGTTTCTGTTCGGCTCTCGACTCGAAAACCAGGATGATACCATGAACGTGATGGAGAACACGCCGTTGGAGGGGTTCTTCGACGAATACGGTCTCGGGTTCGTGATGGTCGCGAGCTACTTCGGTTCGGGCTCGGTGTTCATCGCGAGTTCGGCCGGGGTCCAGTACGGCTACGCACTGCTCTGGGCGGTGGTCGCGGCGGTCGTGCTCGGGTTCATCGCCCAGTACATCAGCGCCAGGTGTGGCATCTTCGGGAAGCCACTGATGGTGTTCGTCCACGACCGGCTCGGAGCCCCGACCGCCACCGCCATCGCGGTCGTGCTCTCGCTGGGGTGTGTCGCGTGGGGGCTTGAACTCACGGCCGCCGTCGGAAAGGGTATCTCGGTTCTCCTCGCTGGCGCGGGCTACGCCGTCGGCTGGATGCCGCTCGCGGTGCTGTGTGCCGTCGTCGCCGTCGTGGTCGGCATCCTCGGCTACGACGCGGTCGAGAAGGTGATGGTCGCGCTGATGTTCGGCCTCCTGATCGCCTACGTGGTCGTCGCCGGCGGGAGCTCGCCGTCCCTCGTCGGGATGGTGGGCGGGATGGTTCCCCGGATCCCCGAGCTCGGCGCGCTCGCCCTCGTCGCCGGGATCCTCGGGACGACCGCGCTCTGGCCCAACTTCTTCCTCGAATCCATCCTCGTTCGGGAGAAGGGCTGGACCGACGANATCCTCGGGACGACCGCGCTCTGGCCCAACTTCTTCCTCGAATCCATCCTCGTTCGGGAGAAGGGCTGGACCGACGAATCGGCGCTGCCGGCGATGCGCCGCGACCTCGGGATGGGCTACGCCATCGGCGGGATCGTCACGGTCGCGATCGTCGTCGCGACGGCGGCCGTGCTTCGCCCCGCCGGGATCACCGAGATCACGACGTACATCACGCCCGGACGCGCGCTCGCGGATATCCTCGGCGAGTGGGCGCTCGTCCTGTTCCTCGTCGGCTCGATCGTCGCGGCCTTCAACAGCATCGTCCCGATCATGTGGACGCCGGCGTACATCCTCCCGCAGGCGCTCGGGCACGAGGTCGACGATACCGACCAGGTCTTCCGGGCGATCTACGCGGTCGGGACCGCCATCGGCGGCCTGTCGCCGCTCGTCTCGATACTCTTCGGGTTGAGCGTCGTCGACATGATACTCCTCTTCCCCGCCGTCAACGCGGTCGTCGGGCTTCCCATCACGACGGTCTGCCTCCTCTGGGCGGCGAACAGTTCGACGCTGCTCGACGAGTACGTCAACGGCCGGGCACTGAACGCCGTCGGTGCGATACTCGTCGTTCTCTCGGTCGTGCTCGCGGTCTCCTCGGCCCGGAGCGTCGTCGGTGCCATCACGGGTGGCGGCCTGTAATCCCCGCAACCGTCCCCGTCCGGTGGAAGGGAGCCGTTGAAGCGACGAAGGGCCCCCGGAGTCACCATGCCAGAGCAAGCCACACACGTATTCCGGTACGCCGTCTCACTCGGTCATGGGGCCACAGTACCATGGATGTCCGTTCTGTGACCGCGTCTTCGAGATCGGGCCGACCGACGCCCGACCGATGAAGCGCCACATCCGTCTCGAACACACCGAACCGGAGACCGATCGGACCCGGAACGACCGGATGTCGTCGAAGCGTACGTCGCTCGGCCGGGTCTGAGCAGCGGCCGGGCCGGGACGGAGCCTCGGTGGAGCGTTGCTCGGTTCTTCGCCGCGAGAAACGGTTCGTGCGACGAACGCGCGGGTGGCACACGCCGGGAACAGGGCTATCCCGTCGGGCGGGAAACCGAGTTGCGATGGCGACACCGGCCGACCGCTGTGGCTACGAACAGCCCGTGATAACACGGGAGAACGTCGGTGCGGTGTGTTGCTGGCGTCCGGTGTGGACGGGACGCGAGCGCTGTGTCTGGCACGCCGACGAGGACGAAAAACCCCGCGCGGCGTTCGAAGCCCACCCCGCCGAACGTGGCGAGCGTCTCGACGGTGCCGTTCTCCGCGGGGCCTTCCTCACCGGTGCCGACTGGTTCGTCGATGGGACGCTCATCGGTGCCGACCTCTCGGGAGCGATCCTCCGAAAGACGGACTTCACCGGCACGGACGTCCGCCGAGCGAACTTCCGGAACGCCGATGCACGCGGGGCGGTCTTCGACGGGGCGAACGTCGAGGACGCCGAGTTCGTCGACACGGAGGTACAGGGGGCGAGTTTCGAGAACGCGCTCTTCGACCGGGCGGTCTTTCGGGAGGCACACGTCGACCGGAACACCCGCTTCGGCGACCGAGTCGCCTACGACGACGACCTCGAAGCGGTCGAGGGGGAGGCGCTGGTGGTGACCGCGGAGGCGGCGATCTGGACCTACAAGGAACTCCAGCGCCTCTTCGGCCAGAACGCGCTCCCGGAGGTCGAACGACGGTACTACCTCCGCGAGAAGGACCTCAGACGCCGCGTCGCCTGGCTGAGCGGACACTACGGCCGAGCGGTGCGTCTGGAGGCGGCCCGTTGGGTGACACACTACGGAACCAGCCCCTCACGGGTGGTCGTCAGTTCCCTCGTACTCATCGTGACCTGTGCGCTCCTGTTTCCCTTCACCGATGGGATCCGGGAACCGGCCACCGGGACGGTGATCGCCTACGGGCCGGCCGGTCCGGCCGGTATGGCCGCCGGGGAGCTGTTCGCGACGTTGTTTACGAGCCTCTACTTCAGCGTGATCACGTTCGGCACGCTCGGCTACGGGGACATTCAGCCGGTCGGTACCGCGGCCCGCGCGCTCGCCAGCGTGGAGTCGCTGCTCGGTGCACTGTTGCTCGCGTTGCTCGTCTACGTGCTCACGCGCACGCTCTGACCGCCGGTTCGTGCTGTACTGTCCCAGTCTCCGGATCGTTAGCACACTAACGAAGCGATGTGCCTACCGATAGATGTTCTGACTCGTATCGCCCATGTTCTCCGCGATACGGTCGAGCATCCGCACGAGGTCGGCGACGTCCGTGTGGCTGAACCCGTCGAGAAACGCTTCGGTGAAGGCCTCACCCTCCGCTTCGGTCAGGTCTCGAACCACCGTCGTACCCCGTTCCGAGAGCGAAACGAGGTTGATGCGGGCGTCCGTCGGGCTCTCCGTACGCGTGACCAGACCGCGTTCCTCGACGGCGTCGAGGATCCGAGCCAGCGTGGGACCCGAGACGCCGAGCGTTTCCGCGAGAGCGTGCTGTTCGACCTCGGAGCGGTAGTACAAGGCGACGAGAACGTCGGTCTGAGCGGCGGTGAGGTCGTACCGAGCCAGCCGCTCGTCGAGCCGGTTTCGTGTCGCCTGGTGTGCACGTTTGAGCGCGAAGACGGCCGGATGCATGAGCCTCATTCCATTAGCAAGCTAATAAAACTGTCCCTCCTGTGACCGGACGCTCCCGAGGGAGCATAACTCGATGCGCTGAAATCAGTGCTCGGGGGAGTTCGTCGGAGCCCGCCGGCCGCCGAACGACTCGTTCTCGACTTTTTTCGCCGATACTTCCCTCTGACCCTGAGTCCGACCCGCTCGAAGCGGACGGTTCCACGCGGATCGACTACCGACGTCGTTCACTCTCGGGCTCCTTTTACCACTCAAATATTCCGGTGCTACCGGAATACTTTGCGTGATTCGTTTCGTTTACCATACAATTTTAGGGGGAGAAAACGATCGGTATTTCAGTTCGTTGGTGTGTAACAGGGATATGATTGTTCTATATTGGGTTCAACCGAGGACCGGGGGCGACGAACACGGGCCACGTCCCCCACGTGGCTGCCGTTCTCCTGTTCTCGTCGTCCGGTCGGTCGCACCCTCGAATCCGGTGGTGCCGGACGACTACTGGTACTTCATGTTCACTTCGATGACGTTCGCCGTCCGGAGGACGAGGTCGGGGATCGTCTCCTCGAATCGGTCCCGCCGCATGCCGCTCTTGGGGCCGGAGATGCTCACTGCCCCGATGACGCCGCCCTCGCCATCGCGAAGCGGTGCTGCGACACACCGGACGCCCTGAATCCGTTCCTCGTCGTCCGTCGCGAACCCCCGCTCTCGGACCCGGTCTATCTCCTCGAACAGCCGTCCACGGTCGGTGATGGTCGTGGGTGTGACCGCCGGAAGACCATGCCTGTCGATTATCTCTTCGATACGTTCGTCCGGGAGACACGACAGGATCGCCTTCCCCGCGGACGTGGTCTGGAGGTTCACCCGTTTACCGATGTAGGTGTCGAGCCGGAAGGCGTCCTCGCCCTTGACCTTCGCGAGGAACACGCCCTTGCCGAACTCCTCGACGACCAGGTTGGCGTGTTCGCCGGTCTTGTACGCCATCTTCGCTATCTCCGGCTCCGCGACACGGTAGAGTTCGTCGGTGCTCCGATGGCGACCGCCGATACTGAGAAACCGCGTGCCGAGCCGATACTTCCTGTCGTTGCCGACGACGAACTCGTGGTGTTCGAGCGTCTTGAGGTGGTCGAAGGCCGTGCTGGTCGGGATGCCGACGCGGTCGGCTACCGCCGAGACGCCGGCCGGTTCGAGTTCCACCAGCGCCCCGATGACCGCTATCGTCGTCTCCGTCGTTTGCACCGGAGCGGATCGTTCGACCATACCTTTCGCTTCGGTCGTCGTGGGGTATGTGCTTTCCGGTCTCACCGGAGGACCTTCATCCGACGATCGAAAACGGGGCTCCGTCGTCCGGATCCCGGGCCGTGGCGTCGATGCAGGGCTGACGTCGAGAGCGGTTCGTTCGTCGTTTCACCCGCGCGCTGAGTCGACCTTCGGTTCGTGGCCGGCGGTGTAGAGGCCGTTCACTTCCGGCGCGGGGTCGTAATATCTACGAGATACATGTCTACGCGCGCTGCTCGACCGTTCGCTGGTAGAGCGACGGACTGTGAACCGCGTCGCCCCCTCGGTCGAACAGATGGACCCGCTCCGTATCGAGCGAGACGCCGACGTCGTCCCCGGGGGCGAGCTGTACCGACGCGTCCGTCTCGGCGATCATCGTCTCGCCATCGATCTCGAGGTAGATGATGTTCGAGGAACCGACCTGTTCGAAGACCGTGACGGTTGCGGACACGTCCTCGCCGGTCGCGGTCGGCGTCACCGAGACGTCCTCCGGTCGGATACCGAGTTCGGAGAGGGGCCCCGAAACACGGTCAGGGGTGGGAAGCGTGAACGGCCCCGCACGAACCCGACCGTCGTCGAGGCTGGCGTCGAAGAAGTTCATCGACGGGCTCCCGATGAACCCGGCGACGAACCGGTTTGCGGGCTGGTTGTACGCCTCGTTGGGCGGGGCGACCTGCTGGATCGTCCCCTCGTCCATGACCGCGATCCGGTCGCCCATCGTCATCGCCTCCTCCTGGTCGTGGGTGACGTACACCATCGTCGTCTCCAGGTCCTGGTGGAGCTCCTGGAGCTCCGCTCGCATGTTCGTCCGGAGTTTGGCGTCGAGGTTCGAGAGCGGCTCGTCGAGGAGGAACACGCTCGGGTTCCGGACGATGCTTCGCCCGAGCGCGACGCGCTGTTGCTGGCCGCCGGAGAGCTCACCCGGGCGCTGGTCGAGCTGGTCGGTGATCCCAAGTTTGTCGGCCGTGCTCGTGACGCGCTGGGCTACCTCGTCGCTCGGAATGTCCTGGTCTTCCAGCGCGAACGACATGTTCTTCCGGGTCGTCATGTGTGGATAGAGCGCGTAGTTCTGGAACACGAACGCGATGTGACGTTGCTGTGGGGAGAACTGCGTGACGTCATCGCCGTCGAAGTAGATCCGCCCGCTGGACGGTTTCTCCAGCCCCGCGATCATCCGGAGGGTCGTCGTTTTGCCACACCCGCTTGGACCGACGAGGATGAGGAACTCCCCGTTCTCGATCGTGAGCGAGACGTCGTCGACGGCAACGATCGACCCGAATCGCTTGCTTATATTCGACAGTTCGACCGTCATACCCGAAGATATGCATTATCGTATATGTATCTTGTCCTCGGGCCACGCCGGTCGTTTCGTCGTTCTCCCGGCGGGGGACGACACCCGAGATCGGTGGAGTCCCAAAGCTTATTATCGGTTGTCGTCCAGTCTACCTCAATGATCGAAGATACACGACGGGACCGCCTGACCCGTCGTCGGTTCATCCAGGCCGCCGGCACCGGGGCGATGCTCGCCACCGCCGGCTGTACGAGCAGCGCGCTCGGCTCCGAGTCGAACGCCGTCGTCTACGGCGACCGGGAGGACACGGCGGACCGATATGCGACGGTCTACAACCAGCAGACCGACGGGACGCCGGTCGACTTCACGCTCACCGACGGTCGATATCGGGACATCATCACGAAGGTCAAGGCCGGGGCGAACGTCCAACCGCTTCTCGGGCTCGACATCGTTCGGTTCGCGTACTTCAGCGAGCTCGAAGTCCTCCGGGACATCACCGACCTCTACGACGACCTCCCGTACACCGACGACTTCCTGGGGAGCGTCGGCGAGATCTTCTCGATGCGGGACGGTGCGAGGCGTGGGGTGCCGTACTGGATCGACTCCAGCCTGTACTTCTACAACAAGCGACTCTTCAGACGGGCGGGTCTGGACCCGGAGTCGCCGCCGGCGACGTGGGCCGAGTTCAGGCAGGCGCTGGAACAGCTCGACAGCGAACTCGACCTCCAGCGCCCCCCGCTCGGTGCCGCCTTCACGACCGGTCTCGTCGGCTTTCTCGGCTACCCGTTCATCTGGGCGAACGGCGGCCGCATCGTGAACGACGACGAGACGCGCGTTCTCTTCGACGAGCGCCCGTCCATCGAGGCGCTCGAATACTGGGTCGACATTAACGACGCCGGGCTGATGACCGACCCGCTCGCGACGAACTGGGAGGACTGGCACAACATGTTCATGAATGAACAGATACCCATAATGTTCACCGGTGGACTCGGACTCAGCACCGTCCAACAGGGCAACGAGGACCTCTTCGAGAACAGGCTCGGAACGGCGCTCTTTCCGAAGCCGGCCGGTGGAACCCGTACCAGTTTCCTGGGCGGCGACAGCCTCACGATCACGACCTCCGCCACGGACGAGGAGCTGGACGTCGCCCGGGACTTCGTCCGGTGGGCGAACACCGATCAGGGCATGCAGACGACCCTCGAACTCGGATTCCTCCCCGGTCGGAAGCGGGGGTTCGAAGTCGGTCTCGCGACACAGGAGCCCTATCCACGGCTTCTCGAAGCGTATCAGAAGACGCTCGAGAACGGAAACACGCCCATCTACGCGAACTACGAGGAGGTCGACCTGATCATCACCAACGCGTGGTCGAGGGCGCTTAGCGGGAGTGCGAGCCCGTCCCAGGCGCTTCGAAGCGCGGCACGGGAAGCGAACACGACCGTCCTCGATGCGTGAATCCATGTCGAATCGACACGAGAGCGCCGGGCCATCCTGGGCCCGTCCAACCGCCGAAATGATCACAAAGGGTATTACCATGCACATCGATCGCCCCATACCGGAGAAATAAACGTGGCCGACAGCACCCAGACCGAATCGAGTACGCCGGCCTCCGGAGTGCGAGGGAGCCTCTTCGGTGGGTCGTCCCTCGACCTGAAACCGTACCTCTACTTGCTACCGATACTCCTCCTGTACGCGATATTCGTCGTCTATCCCGTCGGATACTCGTTCTGGATGAGCTTCACCGACTTCGTGACGGTCGACCAGGTCGAGTGGGTCGGCCTCTCGAACTACGTCCAGATCTTCTCGGAGCCCGACTTCTGGCAGGCGGTCGTCAACTCGGCGGTCTTCTCCCTTGGAACGGTCGTCTCGATAGCGATCGGGTTGCTCCTCGCGCTGGTGTTGAACACCGACCGGATCCGCGGGAAGGCCATCTTCCAGAGCATCATCTTCCTCCCGTACGTCCTCCCCATCGTCGTGGCGTCCGTTCTCTTCGGCTGGATGTTCACCCAGTTCGGCGTCGTCAACTCGACCCTTATCTCGATCGGGGTCATCGACCAGCCGATCGGCTGGCTGAGTTCGCCGACGCTCGCGCTGCCGACGGTGATCACGGTCACGGTCTGGAAGAACCTCGGGTTCAACATGCTGATCTTCATGGCCGGGGTCCAGTCGATCCCCGACGAGATCTACGAGGCGGCGCGGGTCGCCGGGAAATCGCGGTGGGCGACGTTCAGACACGTGACGCTTCCGTTGTTGAAGACCCCGCTGATCATCACGACGGTTCTGGGCATGATCAACGCGATCCGTGGGTTCGATGCGATATGGGTCATGACCGAGGGTGGACCGGGTGGGGCCAGCGAAACGCTTGGGGTGTACTTCTATCGGTCGGCGTTCGCCTCCGGTGACTTCAGCACCGGCGCGGCGATCGGCGTCATCATGTTCGTCATCTCGATAGTGTTCAGCGGTGCGGTTCTCCTGTACGCACGGAGGAGCTAACAATGGCAACCGAAACGGAAACTGGCGGCGAGTCGAACGGGTGGCGGGGTCGACTGGACGCGGACCTGGCGGCCCGGTACACGATACTGCTGGTGACGAGCGCGCTCGTCGCCTTTCCGCTGCTCTGGATGGTCTCGACAGCGCTCAAGACGGGCTCCGACCTCACCGCGTTCCCGCCGACGCTCGTCCCGGAGAACCCCAGCCTCGAACCCACGATCGAAGCGCTGACGACCGGCCCGTGGGCACAGTGGTTCCTCAACACGTTCTTGGTCGTGATCGGCGCGGTCATACTGGAGCTCGTCGTCGCGGTGCCGGCTGCGTACGCGCTCGCGCGCCGGGAGTTCCTCGGGGACCGGCTGGTGTACGTCTCGATCGTCGCGTTCTTGATGATCCCGCCGCAGATCCTGGTGCTCCCGATCTTCATCCAGTTCGCACAGCTCCAGCTTCTGGAGACCTTCGTCGGTCTGATCGTCGCCTACACGCTGTTGTTCTCGGCGTTCGTGACGTTCCTGTTGAGCGGGTTCTTCCAGACCCTGCCGAGCGACGTCGAGGACGCGGCACGGATCGCGGGGATACCCGAGTGGAAGATCTTCGTCCGGATCGTGCTCCCGCTCGCGAAACCCGCGATCGGGATCGCCGCGATCTTCGTGTTCATCTTCGCGTGGAACGAGTTCTTCTGGGCGCTCGTGTTCTTGAACGAACAGGAGATGTACACTATCAGTATCGGACTGACCATCTTCGAGGGAACCCAGGGACAGATCGCGATGAACCGGCTGATGGCGATGAGCGTGCTGACGACGATCCCGGTTCTGGTGCTCTTCGCGCTCACCCAGGAGCGGTTCATCCAGGGGATCACGACCGGCTACGAGTTCTAGTCGGTACGATCTCCCATCGACCGTTTCCACCCGCGCTAGCGTCGATACACGGCCGCGCCGAGAGTAGCCGTCGAGGATCGACATTCAGCCTAGACGGTTTTGCTCGCTACTCGAACAGGAGGGAACGCCTAGTAGCCGACGAACTGCGACCGCATAGTCCGGAGACCGTATCGACGAGACGAGCAATCGGGATATCTAAGGTCCGGTTGCATCACCCTCGCTCGAATACGTCAATAAAAATAACTCGAATCGGTACGACCGCCAAACATCGTCGAGGGAGTTGCCATCTACGTGGGCAGGATGACCGTTGAATCCGACCTCGATCATCGATCGGTTCGACGTTTCCGAATAGTTGCCAGCCAACCCGGATAAATTGTTTAATATTCGAACGAATCGACGAATTAGTGGATATCGACACGACGGTGCGGACGAACCGTTCCCGTTCATATCGAGGGTGCCACGGATCCAGTTCCGTGAACGAGAGGGAGTCATCGGGGAATGGGTGCCTCTTCTCACTTCCCAAAAACATAAAAAATCCGGATAGCGAACGGGAGATGGGGATCGGGCCGTTTGAACCGCGGGCATCCCGGAAAGACGACAGGCGTGGAGAGCGAGTGAACACGCACTGGTATGGTTGAGTAAATCGAGTAAGTATTATTAATGGGTTCCGGGCCGGGTTCGCTCGCCGGCGCTCCCGCGGGGGCCGCGAGTCACACACCTATTTGAACGCCCGCCGTCGAATCGAGAGCCATGCGTCTACAGGACTACTGGGGTATCGGGCCGAAGACAGCCACCCGGCTCACCGACCAGCTCGGGGTCGAGCGGGCGGTTCGCGCGATCGAGTCGGTCGATATCGCCACTCTCACGGATGCCGGTCTTCCGCGCGGTCGGGCGACCCGTATCCTCCGCCACGCACACGGCGAACAGGGGATGGCGATCCTCGCCACGTCGGACACACGGACCGTCTACAAGGACCTCCTCGAACGGGCCGAGGCCTACGCCGTGACCGCGGCCGCCAGCGACCGCATTCGTGTCCTCACGCCGCTGACCTCCCGCGAGGCCATGACGGAGCGCCTCGACGACGTCACCCTCGCGGCCGAGACGTGGCGCGAGCACGACGAGCCCACCCGCGAGGCGATCCTCGACGTCTTCGAGCGCTTCGACGGAATGGGCGGCGGCGATCGTGCCGCGGTCGAGACCGTCCTCGACCTCCAGGAGCTCGGTGTCGACGACGGGACGTTCGCCTCGGTCGGGTCGATCGACGCCGAGGCGCTCGACGACGCCCGCGAAGCGCTCGGTGCCCTCGACACCACGGGCGGCGACCCCACCGTTCGTGAGGGCGTCGACGACGACCTCGATACGTCGCGCCGCCATCTCGAAGCGGCCGAGGGGCTCGAATCACGTGGCATCGACGTCGTCGAGGCGATCCAGTCCGAGGGGGTCCGGTCGAGCGAGGCCTTCCGCGAGGCGTTCGTCAGCTACGTCGCCGACGAGACGCCGATCCCGGCGACGCGGGTCAGGGAGGCGACCCCCACCGAAGCGGCCGACGCGACGGATTTCATCACGCAGGGGCTCCGGGACCTCCTCGCGAGCGTCCGAACGGAGGTCGAGACCCGCGAACAGGAGGTACGGAGCGAACTGGAGGGCAGGCTCGAACGCAGTCGGTCGGCGATCGAGGCGGCCGCCACCGCGGTGAACGAGACCGCCTTCCGGGTCTCGCTCGCCCGCTTCGTCCACGCCTACGACCTCACCCGACCCACGTTCGTGGAGTCGGGCTGTGTCGCGGTGGAGGACGCACGTAACCTGTCGCTGGTGGCGTCGATGGGCGATGCCGTCCAGCCCGTCACGTACGCGGTCGGCGACCACGGCTGTGCGCCCGAGGTTCCGGACGAGGACGTGGCGGTGTTGACCGGAGCGAACAGCGGCGGCAAGACCACGCTGCTCGAAACCCTGTGTCAGGTGGTGGTGCTCGCGCACATGGGACTGCCCGTCCCAGCGGCGGCGGCGGAAGTGAGTCACGTCGACGCGGTCGTCTTCCACCGTCGGCACGCGAGCTTCAACGCGGGGGTGCTCGAATCGACGCTCAAAACGGTCGTGCCCCCGCTCACCGAGCGCACGCGAACGCTGATGCTCGTCGACGAGTTCGAGGCGATCACCGAGCCGGGAAGCGCCGCCGACCTCCTCTACGGGCTGGTTCGGCTCGCGGTCGACGCGGGCGCGGTCGGCGTCTACGTGACCCACCTCGCCGACGACCTCGAACCGCTGCCCGACCGGGCGCGGATCGACGGGATCTCCGCACGCGGGTTGCGCGACGACCTCACGCTGGACGTCGACTACCAGCCGCAGTTCGGGACCGTGGGTCGGTCGACGCCGGAGTTCATCGTCTCGCGACTGGTCGCGAACGCGACCGACCGGAGCGAGCGCGCGGGGTTCGAGGCCCTCGCGGCCGCCGTCGGCGAGGAAGCCGTCCAGCGGACGTTGCTCGACGCGGACTGGTCGTCCTGAGTGGGCGACGACCCGGTCCGCCGCGGGGGCGTGCTGGAACCCGTGGCCCGAGAAGCCGGCGGCGACGGCGAAACCCGGGAGCACCTCTTCGATGACCGGGTGGTGGTCGGGGGTCACGGCGTACAGCCTCGCCCACCCCCGCTTCACCCGGGTTCGGTCGTCTCGTCGTAGTCGTCGGGGTTTCGGACGGGGTCAACCCCGATGACGGTCCTGGCCACACCGTCCTCCGCGTTCGAGCAGGTCCCGGCAGTGGACCCGAGAGATACCGGTGTCGGATCCGTTCTCCGGCCCGTTTACTCCATCCGATCCGGCTCGTCGGCGAGTCCCGTCCCATCGGCGGGTTCCGTTTCGTCGGTTGCCGGCTGGGCGGTCCCGGTGACCTCCGCGAACGCGACGTTGTCGCGGGCGTTCTGGATCTCGACTTCGACCTCGTCGCCGGGACGGGCCCCCGGGACGATGACGACGTACCCCCGCTCGACCTTCGCGATACCGTCGCCCTGGTCGCCGACCGATTCGATCGTCAGCGTGCGTCGCTCGCCGTTTTCGACCGGCGGCGACCGAGAGTCGTCGTTCGTGCGACCGGAGCTCGATTGGGGGCGGACACCGTTCTCCTCCTCGGTCGACCCCGTCGGAAGCACCGCGACGCGGTAGGTCTCCTCGGGAACGATCGAACCGTTCTCGACCTCGTTGCGCGGGATCTCGATCCGATACGAGTCGCCGTCCTCCTCGATAGAGCCACTAAAGAGACACTCCAATCGATCCGAGATTTCGACCATAGGTAGCTCGGTACTCGTTGTGGAAGGCTATTGAACCTTCTCATTCGATCGATCGCCCCATCGGCAAGCCCTACCGACCGAGGATCGGGTCTTCGAGCGCGCTCACCTCGTCCATGATGGCGGCGATGTTCGCCTCGTCGACACCGTTCTCGCGGAGCGCCCGTTCGAGGTGGGTACCGACCGCCTCGAAGTCCGCCTCGCGGATGTCCAGATGGCGATGTGCGTCCCGCATCTCGTCGCCGGAGTACGTCATGGGGCCACCGGCGACCGCGCTGATGAACTGGACCTGGTGGGCGCGCAGTTCGGCCATGTCCGTCCCGTCGAAGAACCCGACGAGTCGGTCGTCGGACAGCACGCGGTCGTAGAAGTCCTCGACGACCGCTTCGACCGCCGCTTTGCCACCTATCTCCTCGTAGACTGAATCGGTCATCGACGGGGACCCTAACGGCCCGCCCCGGGTATCGGTTCGCCCGAACGACATCGGGTCTTTTTCCGGAGGCTGTGCACCGGGCGCTCGACCTACGACGCCGTGAGGAGCTGGTCGAGAAGCTTCTCCTGGGCGACCGCCAGGTGTTCGCTGAAGGTCGCCACCGAGATGCCGAGCGAGTCGGCGACGTCCGCGGCCTTCGTCCGCTTCGGACGGTCGAAATAGCCCATCTCGTGGGCCGTCCGGAGCACCTCGTACTGGCGGTCGGTGAAGGCGGCCCGGTTTATCGGCACGAACGCGTCGTCCCCGTCGGGCAGCGCGCGCGTGAGACGCCGTACACGAACGTCTCGGGCGCACGAACGGACGTCCTCGACGACCGAGCGGACCGTCCGTAGACCGGGCGCGAGGAACGACAGCGTGAGCGTCCCGGCGTTCGCACGGATCTCCCGCGCGGGGCAGCCGTGGTCGGAGAGCGTCCCACACGGGCAGTCCCCCTCCTCGTTCCGGAAGCGATAGACCGACCGATCCTCGTCGCCGGCTATCCGTTCTGCGCGTTCGTCCTCCGGCGGGGATTCGGTGTTCCGGAGCGTCAGCTCACCGATCCGGCTCTCGTCGCCGTCGGTAGACCGCCCGTCGGTCGTGATCGATTCGACCTCGAAATCGGTGCTCAGCAGGGCTGCGGGACAGCGGTCGATCCCCGCTACCGATATCTCGACGTGGACGGCGGACTCCATACCGGGCGGTTGTGGACAGAGCTCGATAAGCGTTCCACGAACGGACCGCACGACCGGGACGCGTCGAGTCCCTCGCTCGACGTCAAATACCCACATCATCGACCACACGTATCGCCAACAAGCATACAACTGGACGGCCGGTAGCCCGCGTCGTGGACCGAACCAACCCGCGTCCCGATGGCGGTTCCGGCTGCGCTGGGGCGGAGCGAGCCTCGCAGCGACGAAAGTCGGTTCTCGTCTGCCCCGGGTGTGGGCGCGAAGCGCTCGCTACGGGTGATTGGGACCGAGAGTCCACGGACCGGGAGAGCCGGATCGACCTCGTCTGTCCCGAGTGTCGGACGCGCCTCGCGACCCGGCGGAGCGATCCGGGCACGGAGCACGGACGGGAAACGCCCGCCCCGATGCTGCCGGGAACGACGTTTCCCCACCTGGCCGTCTCGACCGGTCTGCACGTCACGGCGATGCAGCTCGACCTCTGGACGCGACTCTGGGCGCCGTCCACCGCTCGGCACGGCAGGGGTCGTTCGTAGACGCGACCGCGTCTCGACGTCGCACGAGTTCGGATATGCGACCGACGTCCGACTCGATGGATATCGACCGACTTACCAGGGAGTGAGAGCCCACCAAAAGCCGTCGTCACTACGACTGGGAAACCGATTCTCGACTACTGCACACCTTCTCGCCGCGTCGGGAGGGGACCCGTCGCGTGGCATCACCCGTAACTTCCCCGCCTAACTCGATACACGTCGTTGACAAATAACTACTGGCCGTTTCGCGGCCGTACGAGGGATTTCCCCTGCGGATAGCGGCCGCTACTCCGTTTTCGGTCTCCTTCCTCCCGTCCGAGGCACGGAGTGACGCGTGAGACGACTCCGCCGAGTTACCGCCCAGGATGACCGGACCCTCCTTCGCGGTCCACCGCTGTCCATCGAACAGAACCAACGAAGCTCCCGCGAAAGCGACTGGAGGCGTTCCTAGGCGGACGAGGGAGAAGAAATACCGTTCCATCGAACGATGACCAGGTTTCTCTCGCTCCCGTCAGTAACGAGAGTTCCCACAAGACTTATCCCGCCTTGTACTAAACGTTCATTCAGACCGGGGAAGGGCACCGTTGCGTGGCATCACTCCGTCCTCACCTTCCCTCTGGTCCACCCTCCCGCTTTCGACGAAGACGAGTTCTCGGTAGCTTTCCTCATACCCTTGGACTCCCCGGTCCGGTGGTTATCCTCGCGGGGAACGATTGCGAACAGGGTCAGGGAAACCGAGCCCGTTGCGTGGCATCACCCGGTCCGTCTCCCTGATCCACCCCCTCGATCTCATTCAGAAGGGCTACCCGTGTGCGTTTCCCCTACCGAAGTGATTATGAGTCCGATCCAGCGCTTGTTGAGCAAACTCTACTGGCGGTCGGACGACGAACTGCAGCGGCTCTCCCAGCGCGGTGTGAAGCCGTTTTTGGAACTGGTCGTTCACGAGGAGGCGACGGCGTGGTCGCGCTTCGAGATGCCGCTCGGCCGGCGGGTGTGGCTCTGGCGGCACGGGTTCATAAGCCAGGCCGACGTGCTCTACGACGTCGACGAGCGGACCCGCCACCGCTACCTCTCGAGCTATCAGCGCGAACTCACCCGACCGATCAACGGCCAGTGGCGGACCGCCCTCCAGAACAAGTTGCTCTTCCACCGACTCCTCCAGCCGTTCGACGCCCACCGCTCGACGGTCCACGGCCACCTCCATCGGGGACAGTTCACCGCCGTGGACGCCCCGGAGAGCGATTCGAACGGCGAGGCGAAGAACGCGAACGACCGCACTACCGACTCGGTAGCGCGGGTCAAGGAGTATCTGACGTCGGCGAACCGGCTCGTCCTGAAACCGATCTACGGGGTGAGCGGCAACCGCGTCCTGATCTGTTCGGTGACCGACGGGAGCTACTCCGTCAACGGCGAGGAACGATCCGAGCGGGAGTTCGAGGAGCTGGTGGCCTCGCTCGACGGCTATCTCGTCTGTGAATACGTCGAACAGGCCGACTACGCGGACGACCTCTTTCGGGACTCCTCGAACACGATCCGCGTGCTCACGATGTGGGACCCCGATACCGACGAACCGTTCATCGCCGACGCGGTCCACCGGATCGGGACGGAACGGTCCGCTCCCCGCGACAACTGGTCGCGTGGGGGGCTCTCGGCGGCGATCGACCGCTCGACGGGGCGACTGGGCGAGGGGGTCCAGTACCCGTACGACGGCTCCCTCGAATGGCACTCGACCCACCCGGAGACGGGGAACGCGATAGCCGGCAGCGAGGTCCCTGGCTGGGAGGCAGTGAAGGAGAAGCTGACGGCGCTGGCGGGGCGGTTTCCCCAGATCCCCTACGTCGGGTGGGATATCGTCGTGACCGACCCCGGCGAGTTCACCGTGATCGAGGGCAACACGTGTAGCGGGGTTCGCGTGTTCCAGGTTCACCGTCCGCTGCTCGCCGACCCACGGGTACGGCGTTTCTACGAGCACCACGATGTCATCTGACCCTCACCGAACGACCCGTCTGAGCAGGTCGTAGACACCGCTGAGTACCAGTACCGTCGCGACCAGTACGAGCAGGTTCAGGGGTGAACCGGCCCCGATGGGTGTCGCGGTCACCGAAACCGGGTAGACCACAGCGAGATAGACCCCGAGTCCGATCGCCGCCAGGACCACCCCCTCGACGAGCGCCCGGACCCGCTCGCTCGCGAACGCCTTGCCGAGGGTCGACGACCGCGTCTGGATCGCGTTCGTTCGCCGCTCGGGCGGGATGGTCACGGCGCGACGACCTCCCGACCGGAGCCGACACCGTGACGTGGGTCGACTCCACCGCGAGACGGTTCGACCCCGATGCGTGGGAGGGGGCACGAACGAGCGGGCGACATACCGCTCCTTTCCGCGGCCCGGCCAACAGTCTTTACGGTTCCGGTGACGACCCGCCGCGCCGTCCCTACCGGAGTGCTTTTTCCGATACCGTTGGTAGCCGACCCATGGAGAAAGCAGTCGTCCAACAGCGGCTCGCCGACAGCGGCGTCGTCGCGGTCCTCCGTTCGATCCCCGAGGACGTCATCGTCGAGGTGGCGAACGCGATCCACGCGGGCGGCGTGACGGCGCTCGAAGTCACCGCGGACGCCGAGCGCCCCGCCGAGATGATCGCCGCCATCGACGAGGACCTCGAGGGGACCGACGCGCTCGTCGGGGCTGGAACCGTCATGGACGCCGAGACCGCCCGCGAAGTTATCGACGCGGGTGCGGAGTTCGTGCTCGCGCCGAACTTCGAACCCGAGGTGGTCGCGGCCTGCAACGAGGCGGAGGTCGTCTGCGTTCCGGGGATCATGACGCCGACGGAGGCCGTCGACGCGATGAACGCCGGCGCGGACGTTCTGAAGGTGTTCCCGGCGGCGACGGTCGGGCCGGGCCACGTCAGCGCGCTCCGGGGTCCGCTGGGCGACATCCCGCTGATGCCCACGGGAGGGGTTTCGGTGGAGAACGCCGCCGCGTTCTTCGATGCGGGTGCCATGGCCGTGGGTGCCGGGTCGGCGCTCGTCGACTACGAGGCCATCGAGAACGGCGACATGGACGCGGTTCGCGAACGGGCAGCGGAGTTCGTCCGCGCCGTCGAGACCGCCCGGTCGGACTGAACCCAGCGCCGACGGAACGTATCGGAGGCCGGAGAACCCGGCTCAGTCCCGATCGAGGTTCGCGATCGCGTCGTCGACGTCGAACGCCTCGGTGCTCTCGGTCCCCTCCTCGGTTCGGTCGACGCCCTCCTGCTCCTCGTCGATCTCGACCTCCGGCCCCTCCTCCTCGGTGAACTCCGAGTGGACGCCCCACGGCATTCTATCGCCCCCCGACGGGTCGCTCGGGCTTTCGCTCCGATGCCGCGTCGCGGCGGGTCGTTCCGTTCGTCGCTCTGAACATTCGGACGATCCACTACGACCATCGAACCGTTATACCTGTCGGGGGTCGGGACTGCGAGGGGTGATGTCCCGAACAACGGATGGGGTCGGGCACGGTGTCCGCCCGTCGACAGCACTCGGAACTCGTGCCCACCGAAACGGCGGCTACTCCAGCGCCATCTCGACGGTGCCCTCGACGTACCGCTTGACGGACTTGTTCCCGTCCGGGAGCTTCGATGACGACCGCTCGACGGTACGTTCGACGATGGTTCCCCCGGCACCGACCACGACGTCGTGGGTCTTCCCGCGGGCGACGCCCTTGAGTTTGGCTTTGGCCGGTGTTTGCAGCCGATTCCACTGGCCGGCCGACTGACGTTCGTAGACCTTGCCGCCGCTTCCCGCGGCGAGTCCCTTCGCCCCGTCGCGGTCGAGGGCCCGGATCGCCTGCCGGCCGTCGTCGATCACGTGCGGGGTCCACCGGAAGCCGTCGTAGCGGTAGACGAGGCCGTTGCCGGCGGCGACGTTCACGTCCTTCGGACCGACGCTGGCGATGTCGAAGAACCCCTCGCCCGCGAAGCCGATCCCGATACGCGTCCAGTTCGCGCCCCCGTCGGTGCTCCCGGCGACGAACTGGCTGGTCGAGCAGACGTGTCCCGCCGTCCGACCGTGGAAATCGATGGCCGGGATCGTCGACCCGCCGCCGGGTTTGGTCACCTTCTCGTACTCGATCGCGCCGTTCTTCCGGCGGGTGCCGACGAGCAGCTCGCCCGAGCCGTTGACGAAGAAGAGCCGCTCGTTGGCCCCGGTCTTTCCGACCACCGAACAGCCCTCCCAGGTGCTGGTCTTGCCCTTCGGTGCGGAGTAGTTCGTCAGGGTCTCCGTGACGACGTTGTACTCGCCGATCACGCCCGACCCGCCGACGAACCAGATCGCCTCGCCGTCGCTGGTCGCGTCGACCGCTCGCAACGGCCGGCTTCGCGCCTGCGGGCCGTAGTCGACGACCGTCTGCCAGCCGCTCTTTCGGCGCGCGAGCACGTCGCCGCCCGCGCCGACCGCGAACGGCCCCTCGACGGTGTCGACGACGCCGTACAGCGTCTTCGTCGTCGGCGAGTCGGCCTTCGTCCACTCGGTGTTCGAGGACCGCTTCGATGCGACCCCGACCGTCGGAACGCCGACCGCGGCGACCGCCGCCGCGCCGCCCGTTTGCAAGAAGTTCCGTCGTGTCAGTGACATCCGTTTTCTCACCACGCCCGCGATTCGACGCCGACCGTCTTCAATTGACAACTGATTGTAGTGAAACGATCCGTTCGAGTGAACCGTTTCGTTCGGGGATCAGTCGGTTCCGCGGTAGGCCAGCACCGCGGCCCAGAGCGCGCCGCCGGCGAGCACCACCGACGTACCCGAGAGGAACTGTACCGTGGTGAGCTTCCACCGGATCGACTCGTGAGCGCCGCCACCCTCGGATCGCTGGGTATCGGCGATGTGGGAAGCGCTGTCTCTTATACACATCTCNNGTCACCGAGGCGGTCGTGTCGGTACTCGTGGTGAGGTTCGCGCTCGTGGTGTGCTGACAGCCGTGTGCCGCCGCTGGGGCGACGAGCCCCATCGTGAAGAGGGCGAGACACAGCGTGCCCAGTCCGAGTCGCCGGACGAGTGGTCTGAAACCCATATCGTCGACCACCGCTCACTCGTCATATATTCGGAACACTCTCCGGATCGACTGAGCGATCTTCTACTACGTTCGACGGGCGGGCATCGTCCGACGGGCGGGACTGCACGACCGCGGGAACCACGACCGGCCGGATCGAGCGCTCCGTATGTACGTTCGTCCCGCGACCGCCGCCGACCGCGCCGCGCTCCCCGCCGTCCACACCGCCGCCGTCCGGGCCTTCGGGCCCGAGCACTACGATGCCGACGCGGTTCGACGGTGGGCGAAACCCGGGGGCCGGTCGCCCGCGGACTACGAACCCGATACCGACGACGAGCACGTCGTCGTCGGGGTTCGCGCGGACAGCGTCGCGGGCTTCGGCCATCTCGTCCCCATCGCGGGCGAGGTTCACGCGGTCTACGTCCATCCAGACCACGCGCGCCACGGCGTCGGGAGCGCCGTGCTCGCCGAACTCGAAGGCTACGCCCGCGGCCGGGGGCTCGACCATCTCTCGCTCCAGTCGTCGCTCAACGCGGTCGGGTTCTACGAGCGTGCTGGTTACGAACGCGTCGGCGAGGGCGAAAGTCCCGGTGGGCTGGCCGTCGTCGGGATGGAGAAAGGGCTCTGATCAGGCCCGCGGGTCGCGGTCGGGGCCCGGATACTCGCCGCCGACGACGGTCGGATGGAGAGCTTCGGGGTCGAACAGGCGGGCGAACCCCCGTGGGTGTTTGACGCTCACGTCGACGTACGGGCGAAGCTCCGCGCCGGTTCTCGCGGTCCGGAGTCCGTCGTCGAACGAGAGGAGGTGGGCCGCGTCGCCCGCCACGGCCGAGGCGAGTGCCGGATGGTCGCCCGGCGACTGCTCGACGCGAACCCGCAGATCGTCGATCCGCTCACGCCACGCGTCGGCGAGGTTTTCGTCCGCGAGGGTCTCGACGACGGCCGTCGCGTCCGCGAGGAGGGCGTCGCTCGCGACGAGCGAGACCCACGAGTGGGCGCGCACGAGGTCGAGCGCCTCGCGGGCCGCGCCGTCGCAGAGCAGGTCCGCCGCGAGCACGTCGGCGTCGGCGGCGACCCGCGCGGGGTCGGGCCGGTCAGTCATCGCGACGCGTCGCGAGCGCCTCGCTGACCATCTCGGGCGTCACGTCGTACTCGGCCGCGCGCTCGAACAGCGCTTTCCAGGTCATACCCCCGACCGTGGCCGCCGAAACAAACGGATTACGTTCGACTCAGACCGTCGCGGTCGACCCGCCGTCGCGACCGTCCAGCGGCCGGCGCACGAGCCGCGACCGTGGAAACGAATAGTGCCGGTCACTGCCGGGATAGGTCACCTCGACCACCGGTTCGCCGGGGTCGTAGGCGCGGTTCGTCGGGTGGGTCGCCACAGTGGTGTCGAGGCTCTCGATCCCGACCTCGTCGGCTCGGCGATCGACCGTCCCGGCGACCACGAGGTAATCGCCGGTTTCGCGGTCCCGGACGCGTTCGCCGGGGCGGTAGGTACAGTACTCACACAGCGGCAATCGGGTGTTCTCGGGGACGAACGTCTCTCGACCGCACGCGAGGCAGTCGGCGGCGCGCAACCCGGGGGCCGGGATCCGTCCACGAGTGACCTCGATGGCGACTCGCCGGCGGTGTTTGCAGCGCTCGCCGCGGAGCCGGTGGTCGGGACACGAGCACCGACTTCGCGGGAGGTCGACGACGTAGCGCGCGTCGTGGTGGGTCTCGACGGCGTAGCGACCCTCGCCGAGCGGCGTGACCGCCATGCGTTCGGTCCACGCCCGGACGGCGCGGGCGGGGAGGCTCCCGATATCGGGAGCGAGCGATTCCTTTCGTGACGCGGGTGTGTTTCTGGTGTGCGTCATGGATTTTCTCGGGCAGCAACGTCTCTCGGACGTGTTCTGCCCTCAGTCGAAAGAGGGGCTGGAGCGGCCTAAACCCGTCGGCGGGGTTCGAAGCGCTTTTCTCAGGGCCGACGGAACCTCCCGCTATGGAACGGGAGACGCTGGTCGAGGCCGTGGTTTCCATCGTCGCCGTGGCGATGTTCCTCGTCGTGATCGTCGTCGTCGGCGTTCTCTTCGAGGGGACGAACCACCAGCTCGTCGGCCTCGGTCCGTTCGCGCTGATCGGCAGCGTCGCCTTCTTCATCGTAGCGATGTCGATCGCGGGCTACTTCCTCGCCGGCCAGTAGAACGCTTCAGGCTTCGGCTTCGCCCTCGTCGTCGGCTTCTTCGTTCGCCTCGCGCCAGTCGGTGAGTTCCTCCTCGTCGGCGTCGTCGAGCGCCTCCTCGTAGTAGGCTAGCGGGTGCGAGATGGTCTCACACCGTTCGTCCTTGTTGATGCAGTCGCCGTAGGACTGCATCGTGGCGCACGAGGGCGGCGAGTACTCGGTCGGGCCGGTCTCGCCGCGGATGTGGTCGGTCTGGTAGCGCGTGATGTCCTCGGCGAAGCCGGGGTTCACGGTGTAGAGGTCGACGATCTCGTCGGTGGTCATCCCGATCGAGGCGAGGAAGGCGGTGATCGCAAAGCGCGAGTGGTGAGCGAGGTGGTCGCCCTTCTGGACGCCATCGAGCAGCGCCTTCATGCACGGCGGGAAGCGCTCGGGCACCACGGTGTCGATGTCGCGGGTGAGGTCGAGGTCGGCGAGCGTCTCGCGGAGGTCGGCCACGGGGCCGTCGAGCGCGTCGCCGACGGCGGTCGGCACGGCGAGAGGAAGCCCGTCGGCGACGCGGCGCTCGACCGCTTTCCGGAGGAGGTCGTCGCGCTCGGCGGTCGAGACCGGCACCATCCCGTCGGCGAGCGCGCGGTTGACCAGTCGCCAGCCCTCGCCACGCATGTCGGCCGCGAGCGGGAGGTACGCGCCGACCTCGACGAGGTGGTCGTCGAGGTCGCTTTCGGCGGGGTGGACGTGGCGCGCGAGGTCGAACTCCGCGAGGAGGTCGTCGGCCGTGAGCGGCTGTTCGCGCGCGCTCTTGAGCTTCGAGCCCTCGGCGGCGGTGAAGCGTTCGTGGGCGGCCCCGGCCTCGCTCCGTGCGTAGCGGCGCGTCAGGATGTGTTCGTCGACGAGCGAGACCAGGACCCGTGCCAGCGGGTACGACAGGAGTTCGGTGCGGACGTCGCGGTGGGGCTCGCCGATGTCGCCGTCGGTGAGCGCGCGCTCGACGCGCTCGGTCGCGCGCGCGACCACCCGCTCTTCGTCGGCGAGCGCGCGGAGGTCGGGGTCGAGCTCCGCGACGGCCTCGCGTGCCGCATCGAGGAACGGGTAGGTGGCGTGGCGGCGCTCCATTCGCGGGCCGTACTCCAGCGAGGCGAATAAGTGCGGTGGTCGGGCGAGACCGGAAGACACAGGTAGCGAATGGGAATACCCGCTATCGAATGCGGATCGCATCCCACGCGTGGCGCTACGCCACGCCGGCGCTCGTCCTCGCGCCGGTCGCGTGGCTCCTCTCGCCCCTCGCGGCGCTGGTAGCTCTGGCGGCCGGCGCGCTCGCGCTCGTCTTCCACCGCGACCCCGAGCGCACGACCCCGCCGTCCGGGGTCGTCGCGCCCGCCGACGGCCGCGTCTCGGTGGTCCGGCGCGAGGGCGACCGCCTGCGCGTCGGGGTCTACATGAACGTACTGGACGTCCACGTCAACCGCGCGCCGCTCGCGGGCCGCGTCGAGTCGGTGACCCACTCGCCGGGCGCGAACCGACCGGCGTTCTCGAAGGACTCGGACAGAAACGAGAAGGTGCGGATCGACTGCGGGGCGTTCACGGTGGTGCAGATCGCGGGCGCGTTCGCCCGCCGGATCCACCCCGACGTGGCGGCGGGCGACGAGGTCGCCCGCGGCCAGCGGATCGGGCACATCAGTTTCGGGAGCCGCGTCGACGTAGTCCTGCCCCCGCACGTCGAGATCGAGGACCTCGTGGTCGAGAAGGGTGAGACGGTGCGGGCCGGCGAGACGGTGCTCGTCGAAGACACGACCCACTGACGGGCGGCGGCTCCGCCATCGGACGACCGTATCGACTCAGGGGGTCGGTTCGACGACCAGCCCGCTCCCGAGTCGGTTCTCGGGGTCGTACTCCTCGACGACGGACGCGAGGCGGTCGTAGTTGTCGCCGTAGACCATCCGGAGGCGTTCGTCTGGGTCGACGAACCCGGGGAACCCCGCGTAGAAGCCCTCGATGGTCGACGAACTCGCCCAGAGGTGGTCCCAAGTATCGTAGGCCCACGATTCGCACGCCTCGTCGTTCTCGGGGTCGTCCCACCCCGCGCTGACGTTCAGGAGGAACTCGGCGTTCCGGTGAGGGTAGGCGGTGGCGTCCGGGGCGACCTCGCTGACCGCGCCGCCGAGGTGCCAGATCCCGAGTTCGCACTCGTTCGTGGGCGCCGCGAGCAGCGCGTCGGCCACGGCGTCGAGGTCGTCGTCGGCGAGGTCCGTGGCGTACATCGAGTGCCACGAGTAGCGCCGGGCGTTCGGGAACAGCAGGCGCGCGACCTCGTGGACGCTCGCGAGGGGCTGTGGGCCGCTCATGTCCATCAACGGCTCGCCGAGGTCACGGAGGGACGCCACGACCTGCTCGCCCTCCTCGATCGGGCCGGCGTAGACGCCGTAGACCATTACCACGGGCGCGCCGATGGCCTCCGGCGGCACCATCGGGATCGGCGGGATCCGCATCAGCGCGACCAGCGTGGTCAGTTCGTCGGGTGCCTCGGCGGCGTGCGTCCGGTAGGCTCGGAGGACGTCGCCCGCGCGCTCGACCGGGTAGATGAGCTGGGCGATCGACACTTCGGGACCGACTTCGACGAGTTCGAGTTCGAAGCTCGTCACCACCCCCACGGCTGCGCCGCTGCCGCGGACCGCCCAGAACAGGCCGGGGTTCTCGTCCGCGCTCGCGGTCAGCACGGTTCCATCGGTGGTCACGAGTTCGACCGAGCGGAGGTTGTCGATCCCGAGACCGTGTTTCCGGCGGAGCCAGCCGATGCCGCCCGCGAGCGTCGAACCGGCGATACCGGTCTGCGCCGCCGACCCGACGACCGGCGAGAGGCCGTGCTCCTGGGCGGGGGTGAGCACGTCGGCGACGCGCGCGCCGGGACCGACCCGCGCGGTACGGCTCTCCGGGTCGATCGTGACGTCGTTCATCTCGCACATGTCGACCACGAGCCCGTCGTCGACGAGCGCCGACCCAGTGACGTGGTGGCCGCCGCCAAGCACCGACAGCGGAAGGTCGTGGTCGCGGGCGGCCGCTATCGCCGTCGCCACGTCGTCGGTCGAGGTGACACGAACGAAGACGGCGGGACGACGGTCGACCGCCCCATTCCAGAGTTGGCGGGCTTTCTCGTAGCCCGCGTCGTCGGCCGTGATGACGTCGCCCGAGACGGCCGCTCGGAGGTCGGTTACGATCGATTCGTCGAGGATGGTCGCTGTCGTGCTCATTGTCGTTCACCCCATTCGAGGTCACAGCCCTAGTCGTCACGAACGACGATAAAGATGTATCCCAGAAAATATCTCTTCTATGACTGATCGAACGGTGGCGAAAGACGAGCCTTATTCGGGGCTCCGGCCGAACGTGTCGAGCCGGGCGGCGAGCGCCTGGGCGACCCCGGAGAGCCGCGCGCCGCCCCAGACCGCGACCACCGCCGCGCCGACGGTATCGAACACGAGGTCGAGCATGGTGTCCTCGAGGCCGTACTGGGTGAGGACGCTTCCCGAGCCGAACGCCCCCGAGAGCCCGCTGACGGCGAACTCGATCACCTCCCAGAGAACGCCGAAGGCGAGCACGAACAGGAAGATGAAGAGCACCATGAATCCCCGGGGGAAGTGGACGTCGTCGCTGTGGACGTCGAGCGCCCGCACGGTGGCGTAGCCGGCGGCGGCCACCACCGACGCCGAGAGCGCGTGGGTGAGGTGGTCGTACCACCAGAACGACTGGTAGGGCGAGAGCGCGGTGCCCGGCAACCCCACCGAGCCGAAGGCGTGGAGGAACACCGCACTCGTTATCCAGAGCGTGAGCCCCGCGTCCATCGGAAGCCCGAGGTCCCGCTGGAGGAGGCTGGGGAGGCGCGTCACCCCGATCGCGACGAGGGTGTTGACGATCACCTTCGTGTTCCCCTCGACGACGCCGACCAGGAACATCCCGGCCAGACCGACCTCCATCGCCCGGGTGACCTGGCGCTGACGGCGTGTCGAGACCCCGAAGCGGTCGCGGAGTCTCATCGCTTCGCTCCCGGGAACCGATCCGTGTGGACCCGCCGGCGGACGTAGCCCTCGAAGACGATCCCGGCTCCGACGCCCGCGACGGTCGAGGCCACGAACTCCCACATCAACGCAGTCTCGGTGGTGAGAAAGCCGGTGCCGAGATAGCCGTCGGCGACCCATCGGACCAGTGCCCACACCCCCGCGGTCGCCATCGTGGTGAGGACGACGAACGCCACCGCGAACCGGTAGCTCATCTCGATCGCGGTGAAGAGGTGGAGTTCGACGGCGACGACCAGCGCGAGCGCCGCCACCGAGACGTAGGTCGCGACGTCACCCACGACCGCGGGCGCGACCGCCCGACCGAGCGTCGGGAAGGCGGCGATGGCGAGGATCTCCCACGGAACCATCGTCCATCGGCTTCGAAAGGAGGCCGGCGGGAGCACCGCGACGACGACGATACTCGCCGCGAACAGCGCCCCCAGCAGGTTGCCGCGCACCGTCGCTGCCACCGCGCTCGCGCCGACCGCGACCACGACTCCCCAGGCGAGCCACGCGTTCGTCCGTTCGCTCTCGATGACTCGACCGAGGTCCGCCCGCGACATGGTCGGGGTTCACCGCCCGGGGATAAAGGGTCTCCCATCGGTCACGTCACGACGTAGCCGACGGCGTACGCGACCGACGCCAGCGTTACCGCCGCCAGCCCGGTCACGACGGCGGCGAGCCGCTGGTCGTCGTCCCGACCGACGCCCGTCGACCGCCGGTTCGCGACCGCGGGCAGGCGGTTCGCGAGGGGTGCGGGACCGACGACGCCGACCGCGAGCACGCTGAACACGAACGCGTGCGAGGAATCGATCGTCGGGGCGGGCACGGCGAGCACCGCGCCGGCGTACGCGAACCCGAGCGCCGCCCGACCGTGGACGGCCCGCCGCACCGAGCGCCGCGTGAGCCAGCAGTAGACCGAGACCGCGAGCCAGAGCGCCGCGACCTCGACCCAGAACGCGCCCAACAGATTGAGGGTCGGGTCGGCGGTGAACGCGACCCGGTGGGCGAACAGCGTGACGTCGAACGGGTAGAGCATCGCCGGCGGCTCGCCGGTGAGGAGGTCGCCGAAGGGGTGGCTGAGAAGCCCGACGAGCGCGGTGAGGGTCAACGCCCGCGGCGCGAGCCCACCGTAGCGCATCGTGGCTTCGGTGACCACGAGCCCCGCGAGCACGAACACACCCATCACGAACCCGCCGAGCGCCCCGCTCACCAGGGTCGCCACCGCGACCAGCCCCCCGAGGACGGCCACCGAAACGGCGTGCTCACCGCGCGCTCGGTCGGCGGTCGACCCGCCTGCGTAGCTCCAGCACCAGAACGCGAACGCCGCGACGACTCCCACGACCAGCGAGTGGGTGACGGCGCGGTGGACGAGCGTACTCGCCGACCAGAACCCCTCGGCTGCACCCATCAGTCCGCCCGAACTCCCGAGGACTCCCACCGGTGCGTAGAGGATGTCGACGTCGGGGAGGGTAGCGAACGCACCGGCCGACGCGCCGAGAGCGAGCGCCCGGCCTCGCGAACAGCCGAACAGCCGCGCGCCGCCTGCGGCGAGGGCGAACGCGAGGGCTGCGTGACCGACGAACATAGCTCTCCGGAGGGGGTTCGAGGAGATAAATCACGCGTGCGGTACGTTCGATCGGTACACGCGTGATCCGAGGCTCTCGACGAGTCGAATCGCGTGTGGGCGACCCTCGTCAGGCGGCGAGGCTCGGCCCGAACGAGGGGTGGAGTACCTCGTAGTCCCCACCGGTGTCGACCCCGATCACCGCCCAGTCGTAGTCGGGAGTCGCATCGAGGAGGCGTTCACGGAGGGCGGCGGCGCTCTCCTTCCACGCGACGAAACACCGGAGGTCGCCGGAGTCGGGAAGCGTCGTCGAGTCGTCGGCGGCGGTCACGTGGACGACGCGCCACTTGCGTTCGGCCCGCAGGCCGTCGTCGCTCTTCGAGACGGTGTAGCCGAGGTCGGCGAAGATCGACCGGGCCTCCTCGGACGGGGTCGTGGTAACAGTCCCCATGCGACTACGCTACGATAGCGATCGTAATAAGTGTTCGCGTAGGGTGGGGATCGGGCGGTTACTCGTGGGCGGCGTCCCACTCGTCGGGTTTCTTGATGTTGGCACAGCCGTTGCACTTGATCCGTCCCATCGCGTCCATCGCGTTGTCGAAGCTGGCGCAGTTGCTACAGAAGTAGCCCCACCGGCTCTCGCCGGCTTCGTCGGCGTACGCGGCGAGGAACGGCCCCTTCGACCCCCGTTCGGCCTCCGTGCGGTCGACGTAGAGGGTCCGCCCGTCGGCGGTCGTCGTCGCGTCCATGTCTCGACCCGGGCCCCGACGTTCAAGTGACTGGTGGGTTCGTCCGTTCGCCGGATAGAAAGATTGAGGCGTCCGGCCCCACTCGGTTCGGGGGATGAGTCTGGTCGTCGTGCCGGTTCGGTATCCGTTGAGCGAGCACTCCCGCCGGACGCTCCGGACCGCGATCGACGTCGCCGAGGAGCGCGACGCCAACCTCAGCGTCCTCCACATCGACCTCTACCAGTCGAGCCAGCGGGTCACCCAGGCCGAGCTGAAGCACGCGGTCGAACGCGAGTTCGGCCGGCTCCCGAACGCACGCTACGCGGTTCGGACGGGCTTTCTCGTCGAGGAGACGATCCTCGACGACGTCGCCACCGAGGGGGCCGACGTCGTGGTGATCGGGCGAAAGCAGACCAGCCGGTGGCGGCGGATGATACGGCGGGTCACCGACGAACCCGATGTCGCCCGGTTCCTCCGGAATCAGCTCGACTGCGACGTCGTCACCGCCCCGCGCGAGGAGTGATCGAGGGTGCGCGGGCTACTGTAGCCCGCCGGGGCCGCCGGCGTTGCCGGGGTCGCGTCCCCCATCGCGGAACCGCGGGTCGTCGTCCTCGTCGAACACCACGTGGGTGTGCGGGTAGGGGAACTCCAGACCCGCACCGTCGAACGCCTCCCAGACGTTCTCTTGAACCCCCGAGCGCACCGTCAGGAGCTTGTAGGGCTCCTTGACCCAGTAGCGGAGGGTCAACAGCACGCCGTTGTCGGCGAACTCGTTGATGTAGCACGTCGGCGCGGCGGGATAGCGTGCGCTCCCGATCCGGATGTCCGGCCCGCCGCGGATCACGCTGTCGACGTCGCGGGCCGAGCGTTCGATCAGGTCGCGCGCCACGTCGAGGTCGCCCTCGTAGGTCACGAGGATGTCGAGCGAGAGCCTGGTTCGCGGGTCCTCGGCCGAGTAGTTGATCACGTCGCGCTCGCGGATCGTGCCGTTCGGGATCACGAGGAAGGTGTTGTCGAGCGTGAAGATCTTGGTGTACTGGAAGGTGATGTCCTCGACGAACCCCCTCGTCCCCTCGTCGGTGTCGACGATCTCGATCATATCGCCGATCTCGTAGGACTGGTCGGTGAGGACGAACAGCCCGCTGACGAACCCACCCAGGATCGGCGAGATCACGACCGCGACCGCGGCCGTGAGCACCGTCACCGAGAGGAAGATGTTGTCGAGGCCCACGCCGAGAAAGCCCGCCGCGATCAGGAGCGCGAAGAACATCACGATGGCGCGTATCGTCCGCAGGACCGCCCGACTCACGCTGGGTCGGCGGAACTGGCGAGCGACGCGTCGGCCCAGCAGTTCGACGAGCCGTTTCGAGCCGTACCACGCGAGGATGAGCACGAGGATCGCGAGCGCGAGTTGGATCGTCCACGGGGGAACCCAGCCCGGCAGCAGCTCCCGGAAGAAGTGGACGGTCTGCTCGGAACCCTGCTCGAGGCTGCTCGAGTTGTTCTCGTCGGTGGCGTTGGTGACCGACGTCGGGAGCCCCGTCTGCATCACCGCCGACAGTACCCAGCTCATCACGGCTCCCGCCTCCATACCGTCGGCAACCTGTCGCAGCGAAAAAGGGTTGCGGAACCCACCTTTTGGGGCCCCACCTTTTGAGGCCCCACCTTTTGAGGCCCCACCTTTTGCTGCGCTCGCTCACTTCGCTCACGGGTCACTTCGTTCCCCGTTCACATCCGAGGTTCTCCCTTCGGTCGAACCTCGCGCCGCTCGCTCGCTGGCAAAATGTGGATCAAAAGCCTCCTCCTTCCCGGTGGTCAGTCGTCGGCCCGCTCGCTCCTTTCAGTCGCTCGCGGTACAATCACTACCCCTACCGCACAGCACCGCAATCGCACAGCACCGTAGAAGCCCTCGCACTCCCTTCGGTCGTGCTCGCCCTCCAGGCCCGCACCGCTCTCGCAACGGCACCGGCACCGCGCCGCACCGCTCCGCCGCGTCGCCGCACCGCGGCCGGTTCACCTCGTACCGGGGACCCTCGACCGGAGCTCACCGTGACGGGTGCTGGCGTGATACCCCCCGGCAAAACGCCCGCGGAAAGTCGGGTTTTTGAATCTCCAACGGCGACCTCTTTCCAGTGACGAAACCAGGAGGAGGGTCGCTGAGTCTCTTCAAAAACAGGGAATTCGTTGCGCTCGCAAGCACCGCGTTCGCGCGGAGCCAGGCCTACTCCACCATCCTGATCGCGCTCGCGCTCTATGCGGATATCTTCCAGACCTCGGGCACCGTCGAGGGGCTGTTCGGGACGGCGTTCGCGCTGATCCAGCTCGTCGTCGTCCTCCCGCTCGGCCGGCTGGTCGACACCCACAACGCGAAGCACTTCCTCGTGGCCGGGCTCGGGGTCAACGTCCTCGCGTTCGTCGGGTTCGCGCTCGTCGGCAACGCGACCGACGTAATTCTCGTCCGGATCCTCCAAGGAGCGGGCGCGAGCCTCCTCTGGATCACCGGCTCGGCGGTCGTGGGCGAACTCAGCCCCGACGCCGAGCGCGGCCGGTGGCTCGGGACCTACAACCAGGTCGCGGCGTTTTCGAGCCTCGCGGGCGACGTCGTCGGCGGATTCTTGCTCTACGCCTACGGCTTCACGCTCACCTACGCGGTGCTCTCGGCGGTCACGGTCCTCGCGACCCTCAGCGTCTTCGCCTACCTCCGGGACAATCCAGGAGGGAAAACCGACCCCGAGGAAGCCACCGGGATCGAAACCCTCCGCACCCTCCTCGACCGGACCGCGGTCCGCGCGCTCGTGGTCTTCCGACTGGGCTTTGGCTTCGGTAAGATGGCCGTCATCACCTTCCTCCCGATCTACGCCCACACCGAGTTCGGGATGAACCCGCTGTTCGTCGCGGCGATCCTCGCCGGCGGCAAGCTCACCAAGACGCTCTTCCAGGGCGTCGTCGGTGGCTACACCGATCGCGTGGGTCATAAACACCACTTCGTCGTGGCGGGCGCGCTGGTCTACGCGGTCGGGACCGCGATGATACCCTTCGCGGGGAGCGCAGCAGGGGTACTTCCCGGTATTTCGTTCACGGCGCTCGGCGAATCGGTCCGGCTCGCGCCGGCCTTCTTCGTGTTGTTCGCCGCCTACGCCGTGATCGGCGTGGCCGACAGCCTCCGGCTCCCCGCGAGCATGGCGCTGTTCGTCGAGGAGGGCGAGCACTTCGGCGCGGTCGCCGCCAGCCTCTCGCTGCGCTCGGTCGCCTGGAAGGTCGGCGAGGTCGTCGGCCCCTTCACCGTCGGGGTGCTCTGGGACGCCACCTCGGTGTTCGTCGCCTTCTTCGTCGCCGCCGGCCTCATCGTCCTCGCCACCGGCGTCTTCGTCGCGCTCTACAGCGTCGACCCCACACCCGCGAGGACTCCGGTTCCCGGCGACTGAGACCGTCCCCACCTGGCTCACGACCGTTCGGCGACCCGCCGGACCGTTCGCGCCGACACCGTCGTTCGCGTCGATACCCACACGTTTAAACGGCTGACTGACTGAATAGTCAACGATGACTGCCGAACCGACGAAGCCGTTCACTGAGACCGACCGCCCGCCCGAAAGGGGAGTGGTCGAATGAGATTGTTCGATACCGACCGACGGGTGCTCACCCTCGCGTTCGCGCGGATGGCGGACTCGATCGGGAACTCGTTTCTGATCATCGTTCTGCCGCTCTACATCGGGAGCGGCGTCGTCACCGGCCAGACGTTCGGCCTGGGTGTCGCGCTGGTCACGGGGATCATCCTCTCGGCGTTCGGCTTCTTCAGCACGGCCCTCCAGCCGATCGCGGGCTATCTCTCCGACCGTACCGGGAGCCGCCGGATCTTCATCGTGGTCGGGTTGTTGATCCTCACGGTCGCGAACTTCGTCTACTCGCTCGTCGATAGTTACGCCCTGATGCTCGCGATCCGCGGCCTCCAGGGTATCGGTGTCGCGATCACGATCCCGTCGACGGTCGCGCTGGTCAACGAGGTCACAACGGACGACTCGCGCGGCGGGGACATGGGGATCTTCAACACCTTCCGGTTCGTTGGCTTCGCCGCCGGACCGATCCTCGCCGGGAGCGTCGTCAACGGCGGCCCCTACCGGGTCGCCGGCCTCGCGATGACGGGCTTCGAGACCGCCTTCTACATCGCCGCCCTCGGCTCGTTGATCGGCGCGGTGCTCATCATGCTGTTCGTCGAGGACCCACACCCCGACGAACAGGACGCGGAGGCGGGCAGTGACATCGGGTTCGCGGTCTTCGACCACGACCACGATACGCTGATCGACCCCGTCTTCGCGCTCGGGCTCGCGCTCCTCACCGTGGCGATCGGTATCGCGCTGATCGAGCCGCTCCAGACGGACATCAACAACCACCTCGACCAGGGCGCACAGCTATTCAGCATCGAGTTCTCGGCGTTCATCGTGGCGCAGGTGTTCCTCCAGACGCCGATCGGCACCGCGAGCGACCGCTACGGCCGCCGACCGTTCATCCTCGGCGGGCTGATCGTGCTCGTGCCGGCGATGCTCGCCCAGGGGCTCGTGACGACCCCGATCGGGATGATCGCCACGCGACTCGTCCAGGGTGCGGCGGCCGCGACCGCCTTCGCGCCCGGCTTCGCGCTCGCCGGCGACATCGCCCAGGACGGGAACTCCGGGACCACCTTCTCGGTGTTGACGATGGCCTTCACGTTGGGGACCGCCATCGGCCCGTTGCTCGCGGGCTACCTCATCAGCTTCGGCTACGTCGTCCCGTTCGCCTTCGGGGCCGTCCTCTCGGCGCTCGGCGCGCTCCTCGTCTACTCACAGGTCGAGGAGACCCACGCGACCGCCGCCGAAACTCCGGGCGGCGCGCAGCCGGCGAGCCAGGATTGAGCCCGGTCAGAACAGGTCTTCCGCGACGAGCCGATCGACCGCTTCTCGAAGCCGTTCCTCGCTGTTCGCGTACGAGAACCGCGCGTAGCCTGGCGTCCCGAACGCGCTGCCGGGCACCGTGGCGACGTGGGCGTCGTCGATCGCCGCCTCACACCACGCGGAGTCGTCCTCGCCGACCGGCACCATCATGTAGAACGCCCCCTCGGGGGCCGAAACCTCGACCCCGTGGTCGGCGAGCAGGTCCACGAGGAGGTCGCGGCGTTCCTCGAAGGCCTCGGCCATCTCGACGACGGCGTCGTCGGTGTTCCGGATGGCCTCGACCCCGGCACGCTGGGTGAAGTTCGCGGCCGAGGAGACCGAGTGCGACTGAACTTTGCCCGCCTGGGAGACCAGGCCCTCGGGCGCGGCGAGGTAGCCGAGCCGCCAGCCGGTCATCGAGTAGGCCTTCGAGAAGCCGTTTATCGTCACTGTACGGCTACTCATCCCGTCGAGACTTCCCAGGCTCACGGGGTCGACGCCGTAGGTGATCTCCTTGTATATCTCGTCGGAGATCACGGTGATGTCGTGTTCGACCGCGAGGTCGCGGACGCCGCGGAGCGCCTCGTCCGAGAACACCGCACCCGAGGGGTTCGACGGCGAGTTCACCACGAGGAGTTCCGTCCCGTCCGAGACCGTCTCGGCGAGTTCGGGGAGCGCGGGTTCGAGCTGGAAGTCGTGGGCCGCGAGGTCGACTCGCGAGAGCGACCCGCCGGCGAGCTTCACCATCGCCTCGTAGGAGACCCACGCAGGGTCGAGGAGACAAACCTCGTCCCCGTCGTCGATGAGGCTCTGGAAGGTCTCGAAGAGCGCCTGCTTGCCGCCCGGCGTGACGATGACGTCGTCGGCCGTGTAGTCGAGGTCGTCGTCCTGAAGCTTCTCGGCGATCGCCTCGCGGAGTTCGGGCACGCCGTTCGTGGGTGCGTAGCCCGTATAACCCGCGTCCATCGCGTCCTTTCCGGCCTCGACGACGTTCTCGGGGGTGGGGAAGTCGGGCTCGCCGACGCTGAGGTCGACCACGTCGACCCCGTCGGCTTCGAGCTCGCTCGCGGCGTCGCTGATCGCGAGGGTGGCACTCGGCTCGACCCGTTCGACCCGGTCGGCGAAGTTCATGCCAGGGCCTCCAGTTGGTCGAGCGCGCTGTCGACGGCTTCGGCACCCTTGCCGATCCGTTCGCGCGCCTCCGCCATGCTCATGCCGGGGCCCAAGACCCCGAGCGAGACGGGGGTGTCGCGGTCGAGGCTCACGTCCGTCAGCGCCCGCGCGGCCGTGCGGACGATCACGTCGTCGTGGTCGGTGTCGCCGGAGACCACCGGGCCGAGAACGCAGACGGCCTCGATGGCGTCCTTCCGGGCGAGGCGGTCGGCGGCGAGCGGGGTGTCGTACGCGCCCGGTACCGGGATCGTCTCCCCGATCTCGGCCCCGCGGTCGGCGGCGGCCCCGCGTGCGCTCCGTTCCATCTCCGCGGCGAGTTCGTCGTAAAACTGCGCGATAACCAATCCCAAACTGGGCATACTCGCCGGGTGGCGAGCGCCCCTCAAAGACCTACCGCTCCACGCCAGTATCCCCGCCGTCGAACGAAACACTCCTATTCCGTCCCCGAGGTCGAACGGGCATGGCACCGACCGACGGCACCGCCGCTCGCCGGTCCGGTCGTCGCGTCGCTTCGGCCGTCGTCGCCATCGCCCTCCTCGGCCTCCTCGCACGGCTCGCCTTCCTCGGCGACCGAACCGCTCACTGGGACGAGGCCCGCGTCGCCTACTGGACGCTCCACTACCTCGATACGGGACTGTTCGAGTACCGGCCCATCATCCACGGGCCGTTCCTCCAGCAGGTCAACCGGGTCGTGTTCGCGGTTCTCGGCCCGAACGACTTCACGATGCGACTGGTCGTCGCGCTCCTCGGGGCCGGCCTTCCGCTCGTCGCGCTCTGTTTCCGTGAACGCCTCTCGGGGGTCGAAACCGTCGCGCTCGCCGGCTTCCTCGCGTTCGACCCGCTCGTGCTCTACTACTCGCGGTTCATGCGGAGCGACCTCCCGCTCGCGGCTTTCGCGCTCCTCGCGCTCGGCTGCTTCGTCCGCGCGCTCGACACCCGAAAGCCGCGCTACCTCCACGCCGGCGTGCTCGCGTTCGCGCTCGCGGTCACGACCAAGGAGTACGTCCTCGTCTACGTCGTGACGTGGCTCGGCGCGCTCGCCCTCCTCGTCGACCACCGACTGTTCGCTCGCGGCCTCCCCGACGACTGGCGAGGGCGGCTCCGCACCCGAACTCGAACGGTTCGACCGGCGCTCCGGCGCTGGCTTCCCCACCTCCTCGCGAGCCTCGTGGCGTTTCTCGTCGTCGTGGTCTCCTTCTACGCCCCGCGGACCGGCCCGAACGCCGGGCCGGGCTTCGACGACCTCCTCGCCGATCCGACGGTGCTGCCGGCGGTCGTCGGCGAGGCCACCCTGGGATCCTGGAACGCGTTCGTCTCGCTCTGGGTCGGGGGCGGCCATCAGGACCACGCCTACCTCCCGTTCCTCGGCAGCGCCGCCGAGACCCTCTTCGTCGGCTCGGGCGCGCTGGCGGTCCTCTCGGTCGTCGGTTTCCTCGTCGACCGCTACGCGGACGATGGCCCGCGCGACCTCGTGGCCTTCTGCTTCTACTGGGGGTTCGTCAGCGTGCTCGGCTACCCCATCATCGCCGACATCGCCGCGCCCTGGACCGTCCTTCACGCCGTGGTCCCGCTCGCGGTGCCGGCGGCGGTCGGGGCGGGCGCGCTCTATCGCCGGGGCTACGCCGCGCTCGCGACCGAGAACCGCCCCGCCGTCGCCGCGGTCGCGGTCGTCGGACTCCTCGTCGTGGCCCAGATCGGATTCGTCGCCACCACGAACGTCTACCTCGACGACCAGTCCGACGCCAATCCCCTGGTGCAGTACGCCCAGCCCGCCGACGACCTCCATCCCGCACTCCGCGAGATGGCGTCGGTGAGCGCCACGCACTCGGGAACCGACGTCCTGCTCTACGGCGACTTCCTCGTGGCCAACACCACCGGAACCCGCGATCCCGGCTGTGCCGAGTGGTTCAACGTCCTCCCGCTGCCGTGGTACTTCGAGGCCGAGGACGTGAGCGTGGCGTGCGCTCGGGACGACGCGGCGTTCGAGTCGACGATGGACGGGGACGCACCGCCGGTCGTGGTGAGCCTCAGCTCGGACGCCGACTCGCTCGAACCCCGGCTCGCTGGCTACGAGGCCTATCCCGCGGTCATCCGGACCCAGGACACGAGCCGGACCAACGTTACGGTCTTCGTCGACGGATCCACGGCGTCGAACGCGAGCGATACGCCTTAATCCCGCGCGGCGGAACCCGGAGCCATGAAACTCAGCACCCCCGGTCCGGTGGTCGGCGTCGTCGGCGGCGGGCAGCTCGGACGGATGCTCGGCGAGGCCGCCGGCCCGCTCGGCGTGGAACTGATCGCGAGCGACCCGACGCCCGACCCGCCCGCGAGCCCCGCGGTGAGCGAGACCGTCGAGGGGGATTTCGACGACCCCGACACCATCGACGGACTCGCCGAACGCGCCGACGTCCTGACCTACGAGATCGAACTCGCCGACCCCGACCGACTCGAACGCGCGAGCGAAAAGTACGATATACCTGTCCACCCCGCACCCGAGACCCTCCGGACGATCCAGGACAAACTCGCCCAGAAACGACGGCTCGGCGAGGCCGGTATTCCAGTGCCCGAGTTCCGTGCCGTCGAGAGCGCCGACGACCTCCGGGCGGCCCTCGACGACCTCGGCTACCCGGGGATGCTCAAGGCCCGCGAGGGAGGCTACGATGGACGTGGAAACGTCCCCGTCGACTCGCCCGAGGACGTGGACGAGTCGTTCGTGGCGATCGACGGCCCGGCGATGATAGAGGAACACGTCCCGTTCGACCGCGAACTCTCGGTGATCGGGGTTCGAGGGGAAGACGAGCACCGGGTGTTCACCCCGGGCGAGAACGTCCACGAGGAGGAGATCCTCCGCGAGACGGTGATCCCGGCGCGGGTCTCCGACGAGGTCCGCGAGCGCGCGAAGTCGGTCGCGCGCGACGTGCTCGACTTCCTCGACGGACGCGGCGTGTTCGGTATCGAACTCTTCGAGACGGACGGGGAGATCTCGGTCAACGAGATCGCGCCCCGCCCGCACAACTCCGGACACTGGACGATCGAGGGCGCGCGGACCTCCCAGTTCGAACAGCACGTCAGGGCCGTGCTCGGCTGGCCGCTCGGCGCGACCGACCGCCGCGAGACGACGGTCATGAAGAACTTCCTGGGGGACGTCGAGGAGCCCCAACCCGCCGAACTCGACGGGATCGAGGCAGTGCTCGAAGACCCCGCCGCGAACGTCCACTGGTACGGGAAACGCGAGGCGCGCCCGCTCCGGAAGATGGGGCACGTCACGCTGACCGACGGCGAGCGCTCGCCCGACGACCTGCTGGCCCACGCCCGCGACCTCGTGGGCTCGACGACGTTTCGCTGAGTCGCGCAAGGGTTAATCCCGCATCGCGACGAGTGCGTCGTATGGCCCGGCGAGACGTGAACCGCGACGAGATCGAGCGTCGGTGCGACCGCCTCACCGAGCGGTTCGGCGACGCACCCGTGATCGAGCGTCGCGACACGCCGGCGGCCGACGTGTTCGAAGAGTGGATCGAACTATCCGAGACCGGCTACATCGGGAGCGCGTACGCCCTCGTCAGGCGACCGCCCGAGAGGCTCCCCTCGCTCACGGAATCGATGGCGGTGGACGGCGAGGAGGAAGAGCGCGTGCTGTTGATACTCGGTCGCGGCGGATCGGACTGGGGCGTTCCGGGTGGCGGCCAGGAGGACGACGAGACGATGGCGGAAACCGTCCGGCGGGAAGTCGCGGAGGAGGTCGGTATCGACATCTCCCTCACCGGGATCGGTCACATGCGCCACGAGGTCAGCACGTGTGAGGGGTACGACGAACGACTTCACGTCCTCCGGGTGTTCTTTCGAGCCGACTACGTCGACGGGTCGATAGCGATCCAGCCCGGCGAACTGAACGGCGCGGTGTGGTTCGCCGACCCGCCGGAACCGGAACGGCTGTCGCCCTCGACACGACGGTTGCTCGACGGCTGGCGAACGGAGTAACGTACCGTCGGACGTCCCGCGACCACAACGGCGAAGGGCCACCGACCGCATCCCCTCGCATGGCCGACGACATCGATTCGCTGATCGACGAGCTACACGCCGAAGCCGACGAGGACCGCTCCGACGCGGAGACGCCCGACGTGGGCATCGTGATGGGTTCCGATTCGGACCTCGATACGATGGCCGGGGCCTACGAGGCGCTCTCGGAGCTTGGGTTCGAGGAAGTCACCGTCGATGGCTCCCCCGAGGGCCGATTCACCTTCGAGAGCTACGTGGTCTCGGCCCATCGAACGCCTGAACTGATGTACGCCTACGGCGAGACCGCCGCCGACCGCGGGCTCTCGGTCATCATCGCGGGCGCGGGTGGGAAATCCGCGGACCTCCCGAACATGACCGCCTCGATCGCGTTTCCGGTGCCCGTGATCGGAGTCCCGGTCCAGGAGAAGTCCGTCGATTCGGTGATCGGGATGCCGACCGGCGCGCCGATCGTCGCGGTCGACGCCGGGAAGTCCTACAACGCGGGCCTCTCGGCGGTCCAGATCCTCGCGAGCGAACACGACGAGTTGGCCGAACGCCTGGTCGAGTACCACGACGGGCTCGTGAGCGGGGTCGCGGACGTCTCGCGGGCGCTCCACGACCGGGGGATCGAGGGGTTCCGCGAGCGCGACGGATAGCCGGTCGAACGTGGGATGCGACCGGGTTTCGGGCCGACATCGGTGGGAAAGAATCAATCCTTATATGAGTGGGTTCCCAAGCCCGAACACGAGACAGACCACATGAATCAATGGATAGCCGTCGGGGCGCTGGCGCTGGTCGCGATCGCCATCCCGCTGTCGTTCATCGCGATCTCGAGCCTGTTGCGACCAAGCGTTCCCGAACAAGGAAAGACCGCGGTCTACGAGTCGGGCGAGGTCCCGACCGGCGACACCCGGATCCGGTTCAACATCCAGTACTACATGGTCGCGTTGTTGTTCCTCGTCTTCGACATCGAGACGGTCCTGATCTTCCCCTGGACCGTCATCTACCGCGACGCGGTCGCGGAGTTCGGGCTGGCCTCGGCGCTCGGCCCGATGCTGGTGTTCATCGCGGTGCTCGTGCTCGGGCTCGCGTGGGCGTGGCGCAACGGCGCGGTCGAGTGGGTCCGTAACGAGCAGCCGAACACCCAACGGACACGACAATGAGTAGCGACAACCAGACCTCGACGCCGGACGCACAGACGACCCAGGAGGCGCGGATGGGTGGCGGCACCGACGACCGATTCAACTCCAAACTCCGCGAGACGTTCGGTGCCTCGCCGTTCATCCTCACGAAGTTCGACTCGTTCATGAACTGGGTGCGCGGCTCCTCGATGTTCATGCTCCAGTTCGGCATCGCCTGCTGTAGCATCGAGATGATGCACACCTACGCCGTGAAACACGACCTCGACCGGTTCGGCTCGGGCGTGCCGCGGGCCTCGCCGCGCCAGGCCGACGTCATCATCGTCCCCGGGACGATCGTCTCGAAGTTCGCCCCCCGGATGAAGCGGGTCTACGACCAGATGCCCGAACCCAAGTTCGTGGTCTCGATGGGCTCGTGTACGATCTCGGGTGGCCCGTTCCAGCAGGGCTACAACGTCGTCAAGGGCGCAGAACAGGTCATTCCCGTGGACATCCACGTTCCCGGCTGCCCGCCGCGCCCGGAAGCGCTGGTCTACGGCGTCGCCAAGCTCCAGGAACGCATCACGAACGGCGAGTCCGCGCCGGTGACGGTGAAACCCTACGAGCTCGAACGGTTCGGCGACCTCGAACGCGACGAGCTCATCCAGAAGCTCGCGGACGACATCGACGAGGAGACCCTCGTCATGCGGTACAACTGGGCTGATTCGCCATGAGCTTGGAGAAGCCAAAACAGTCGAGCCACGTCGGCGCGACCGAGGACGGCCTCGATTACGACGCGCTCGCGGACCTCCTCGGCGACACGGTCGTCAGTCGAGAGAGCCACCTGAACGCGGACGCGTTCGTGATCCGACCCGACGAGGTCCAGAGCGCGCTGTTCGCGCTCCGGGACGAGGCGGGCTTCGACCACCTCTCGAACGTCACGGCCCAGGAGTACGCCGACCGCTACGAGAGCATCTACCACCTGAAGAAGTTCGCCGACCCCACCCAGGAGGTCTCGGTGGTGGTGCCCGCGGCGAAGGACGACCCCGTGAGTCAGACCGCGGTGCCGGTCTACGCGGGCGCGGACTGGCACGAGCGCGAGGCCTACGACCTCGTAGGTATCCGCTACGAGGGCCACCCCGACCTCCGGCGGATCCTGCTCCCCGAAACCTGGCAGGGTCACCCGCTGGGACTCGATTACGACCAGGACGAACCCCAGGTCGTCACCCTCGAATCCCACGCCAACCCGCTGGAGGAGGACCATCGCGAGGACGGCGCGGACACGATGTTCCTCAACATCGGGCCCCACCACCCCGCGACCCACGGCGTGCTCCACATCAAAACCGTTCTCTCGGGCGAGCAGGTCGCCCACGTCGAGCCCGACATCGGCTACCTCCACCGCTGTGAGGAACAGATGTGTCAGAACGGCACCTACCGCCACCAGATAATGCCCTACCCCGACCGGTGGGACTACGTCTCCGCCGGGCTCCTCAACGAGTGGGCTTACGCGCGAACCGCCGAGGACCTCGCCGGTCTGGAGGTCCCGGAGTACGCCCAGGTCATCCGGACGATGGGCGCGGAGCTCTGTCGGATCGCGGCCCACCTCCTCGCGCTCGGGACGTTCGCACTCGACGTCTACGGGGAGTTCACCGCGACCTTCATGTACGCCTTCCGCGACCGCGAGGTCGTCGAGGGGATCCTCGAGGACCTCACGGGACAGCGCCTGATGTTCAACTACTTCCGGCTCGGCGGGGTCGCGTGGGACCTCCCCGAACCCCGCGAGGAGTTCTTCGAGAAGGTCCGGGACTTCCTCGACGGGATGCCCGCGAAGCTCGACGAGTACCACGACCTCATCACCTCGAACGAGCTGTTCCAGCTCCGGTGTGTCGACACCGGGGTGCTCGACACCGAGACCGCGAAACAGTACGGCGCGACCGGGCCGGTGGGCCGCGCCTCGGGTGTGGACTTCGACGTCCGACGTGACGACCCCTACGGCTACTACCCCGAACTCGACTGGGACGTCATCACCGCCACCGAGGGCGACAACTACGCCCGCGTGCTCTGTCGGATGCAGGAGGTCGAGCAGTCGGCGCGGATCATCGGACAGTGTGTCAGCCTCCTCGAAGACTGGCCCGAGGACGACCGCGAGGTTCAATCGAACGTGCCGCGAACCCTCCGGCCCGACGAGGACACCGAGATCTACCGCTCGGTCGAGGGCGCGAAGGGCGAACTCGGGATCTACATCCGCGCGGATGGCACCGACAAACCCGCTCGATTCAAGATCCGGAGTCCGTGCTTTTCGAACCTCCAGACCCTGCCCGCGATGGCCGAGGGCGGCTACGTCCCCGACCTGATCGCGGCGCTGGCGAGCATCGACGTCGTGCTCGGCGAGGTCGATAGATGAGATCCGGTGTACTCCTCCAGCAGGGCAACGCGACCAACGCCACGAACGCGACGAACGCCTCCGCGGGCGCGAGCGGTGGCGGCACGACGTTCCCCGAACTCCTGAGTCAGACCCTGGGTTTCGGTCCCAACCCCGACCCCGGTCTCCAGTTCCTCTTCGGGCTGGTCGGCGCAGCGCTGATCTCGGTGCTCTTCCTCTCGATCGTCGCGGTCGCGGGGATCTGGGGCAAACGGAAGATCACCGCGGCGTTCACCGACCGGATCGCGGTCAACCGAGTGGGTCCGTTCGGCCTCCTGATCGTGGTCGCCGACGCGGTCCGACTCCTCTCGAAGGAGGTCATCATCCCCGACGACGCCGACCGACCGGGGTTCGACATCGGGCCGATGATCGTGCCGTTCTCGGCGATCCTCGGCTTCGCGGTGATCCCGCTCGGCACCAACCTCCAGCTCGCCGACCCCGAGACGGGCTTCGTCTTCGTCTTCGCCGCCTCGTCGCTCGCCTCGCTCGGCCTCCTGCTCTCGGGCTACTCCTCGAACAACAAGTACTCGCTTCTCGGCGGCCTCCGCGCGCTCGCCCAGAACCTCGCCTACGAGATCCCGCTCGTGGTGACGGCGGCCTCGGTGGTGCTGTTCGCCGGCACCCTCCAGATGAGCGAGGTGGTCGCCGCACAGGCCGAGCCGCTGTTCACGGTCGCCGGGGTCTCGATCCCGTCGTGGTTCGCGTTCGTGAACCCCTTCGCGTTCGTGCTGTTCATGATCTCGAACCTCGCCGAAGTCGGCCGGAACCCCTTCGACACGCCGGAAGCGCCCGGCGAGCTCGTCGCGGGGTTCATGACGGAGTACTCGGGCGCGTACTTCGTCCTGCTCTACCTCGGCGAGTTCCTCCACATCTTCCTCGGCGGGGCCATCGTGGCGACGCTGTTCCTCGGTGGACCCGCCGGGCCGGTGCTGCCGGGCATCGTCTGGATGCTGATCAAGATCCTCGCGGTCTATCTGTTCACCCAGTGGATGCGCTCGGCCATCCCCCGGATCCGGATCGACCAGCTGATCCAGATCGGCTGGAAGGGACTGCTCGTGATGAGTTTCGCCAACCTCGTGCTCACGGCCGTTATCGTGGGACTGATCGCCTAACCCGGAGACCAACACATGATAGGAGTCCTCAAATCGATGGCAACGACGATGAAACACGCGCTCGACGGCGAGACCTTCACCGTCGAGTACCCGGACGTCCCGCCCGAGGTCAGCCCGCGCTTTCGCGGGATCCACAAGTTCAGTCAGGAACGGTGTATCTGGTGTCGCCAGTGCGAGAAGGTCTGTCCCAACGACACGATCCAGATCGTCCAAGACGACCAGCGAAACGGCGAGCAGTACAACCTCCACATCGGCCAGTGCATCTACTGCCGGCTCTGTGAGGAGGTCTGTCCCGTCGACGCGATCATCCTGACCCAGAACTTCGAGTTCACCGGGGACACCAAGGACGACCTCGCGCTCAACAAGGAGCAACTGAAGAACGTGCCGTGGTACAAGGACATCGACCCGCTCGAATCCCGCGAACCGGACCGTGGGGTCTGGATCGGCGACGGCGACGGCGAAGTCGATTACCAGTAGCCCTCGGCGGACACTGCGGACTCGAACTGACCAAGACCTCGATGCGAACGGGCTCCAGACCCGTGAGCACCCGAGTCGTTTCACCGTCCAAACGAAGGGAGGCGGTCTTTTTCATCCACGTTTTTGCCGTGAGCGGTTTCGAAGCGAGCGGACGCGAGCGAGAGATCCCGAACGGGAAAAAGGTGGGATCGCGAGGACATCGACCCGCTCGAATCCCGTGAACCCGACCGTGGGGCCCGAATCGGTGACGGCGACGGCGAAGTCGACTACCAGTGATCCACCCGAGCGATATCGATTCGAGGCTACGACTAAATTCCTGCCCGGAGCACCTCTCAAATGAACGGAGATAGAGTTATATACATCCCGTCTGAGTCTGGACACAGATACTCATGAGCGGATCCGAAACGGACGACCCGACGATGGATACCGAGTCGGCGACGGAAGAGGAACTCGCGGAGTTCGTCAAGCAGTCGTCGACCCGAACGGCGGTGCTCACCCAGCTCGTCAGCGGCCCGGCCACGCCCGGGGAGATCGCCGAGGACCGCTCGGTGACCATCGACGGCAACACGGCGAGCACGAGCAGTACGAGCACGTCGAGCGCCGAATCGGCGGCCGAACAGCTCCAGGAGAGGGGGCTGGTCGAGCTCCTCGAAACGGACGAACTTCGGGTGTTCAGCCTCACGGCGCTCGGCGAGAGCGTGTTGTTCTCGCTCAACCAGCAGGACGAGGTCTGAGCGCGGTTCAGCTCTCGGGGCCGGTTTCGTAGTCGCCACCGTAGCGGATGAAGAAGTACGCGAGCCCCAGCGTCGAGAGCATGAGGCTCATCGCGGCGATCCCGAGGTTCTTCGCGCTGTTCGGGACCGTCAACCCGGGGCCGCCACCGCCGCTCGACCCCCCGCCCTCCTGGACGATGACGGTACCGACCATGCCGACCTCCTCGTGGGGTGCGCAGTGATAGGGGAACTCGCCGGCCTCCGGGAAGGTGTGGCTGAACGTGATGTCGTCGCCGTCCTCGGGGTCGCCGGAGTCGAAGGCCCCGTCGTCGGCGACGACGTTGTGCGCGCCACCCTGGCCGGTCCACTCCCAGGTGACGGTGGTCCCGGGCGCGATGGTAAGCTCCTCGGGGTCGAACGACAGCCCCGAACCCGAACCCACCGCCACCGTCTCCCCGCCGCCCGAACTGTTCCCCTCCTGTGCCGCGGCCGTGCCGGTCGCGCCGGCGACGGCCGCCGTCCCCCCTGCAGCCCTGAGGAACCCACGTCGGCTCACCGGCGCATCGGCGTCGGTCGTGTCCATACCCCGGATCCGTGTCGATCCATACTGAACATTACGGTGTCCCGAGTCGGTTCGTCGGTCGTTCGGGAACGTCCCGCGAGGGTTTTCGGTCGGGTCGGACGTATCCCATGCATTCGCAAGCCACGAAGCCACCATCCAGGAAGACAACGGACCTATAACCGATGCGACTGAATGGGGCGATAGGGAGACGAACAGGAGTGGCCAAACTACATGGGTAACGACGACCGCGAAACCGACGGGGGTATCGTGTCGTCGGTCGGCGACCTCGTCGTGGTGTCGAATCGCCAGCCGTACACCCACAGCTACGAGGCGACCGACGACGGACGCGAGATCACGGTGAGTCGGCCCGCCGGCGGGCTGACCGCGGGGCTCGACCCGGTGATGCAGGAGACCGACGGCACCTGGATCGCCTGGGGCGACGGGGAGGCCGACGCCGACGTCACCGACGAGAACGACGAGGTTCGAATGCCGCCCGAGAGCGAGGCGTACACCCTCAGACGTCTCTGGCTCACCGACGAGGAGGTCGAGGGCTACTACTACGGCTACTCGAACCGCGTGCTCTGGCCGCTGTGTCACGGCGGCACGATGAAGGCCGAGTACGTCGAGCGCTACTGGCAGCGCTACCAGCAGGTCAACCGGACGTTCGCCGACGCCACCATCGAGGCCGCGAGCGAGGATTCGCTGGTCTGGTTCCAGGACTATCACTTCACGCTCGCGCCCCGACAGGTCCGCGAGGCGGTCCCCGACTCCACGTTCCTGATGCACTTCTGGCACATCACGTGGCCCGGCTGGGACACCTTCCGGTCGTGTCCGAATCAGGAGGCGCTGCTCAAGGGGCTGCTCGGCAACGACCTGCTCGGGTTCCACGTCGAGCGCTACTGCAAGAACTTCCTCGACTGCGTGGACGAGGCCCTGGAGGACGCGTTCATCGACTACGACGGCAACCGCGTCAACTACGACGGCCACACGACCACCGTCCGCGCGTTCCCGATGGGTATCGACGCCGATTCGATCCGCGAACACAGCGAATCGGCCGACGAGGCGTTCTGGAGCGAGTTCAAGACCGACCACGGTATCGAGCCCGACACCAGGGTCGTCGTGGGCGTCGACCGGCTTGACTACACCAAGGGCATCGTCGAGCGCCTCGACGCGTTCGAACGGCTGCTCGAAACCCGACCCGAGTGGCGTGAGGAGGTGTGTTACGTCCAGAAGGCCAACGAGAGCCGGTCGCTGATCCCCGACTATCAGGACCTCCAGACCGAAGTTCAGGAGTCGATCGAGCGTATCAACGAGCGGTTCGGGACCGACGACTGGCAGCCCGTGGTCTACATCAACGAGTTCATCGCCCAGGACGAACTCTGCGGGCTCTATCGCTACTCCGACGTGATGCTCGTGAGCGCGGTGCGCGACGGCATGAACCTCGTCTCGAAGGAGTACGTCGCCGCACAGGTCGACGACGACGGCGTGCTCGTGCTCTCGGACCAGGCGGGCGCGTACGAGGAACTCGGCGAGTGGGCGCTGACGATCAACCCCTACGACACCGACGCGTTCGCCGAGACGATCGAGACCGCGCTGACGATGGACCCCGACGACCGTGGGGACCGCATGGCGGCGCTCCGCGAGCAGGTCGGATCCCAGGACCTCTTCGCGTGGATGGACGACATCTTCGCGACGGCGGACGAACTCAGGGAGAAGAAGGTCGCCAATGACGGGTGAGGACTCCGGCGGGTCCGGTTCCGACTCGACCACGGGCGACGACTCCGACCTCCGGTCGGCGATGGCCGCACGGCTCCGCGAGGCCGACGGCCTCCTCTTCTGTACCGACTTCGACGGTACGCTCGCGGGCATCGAGACCGACCCCGACGCGCCGGCGATCGGCACCGCGAACCGCGACGCGCTCGAAACCCTCCGCGACCACCCCGGAGTCCGCGTCGCGGTGATCAGCGGGCGCGAACTCGACGACCTCCGCGAGCGTGTCGGGATCGCGGGCGTCGACTACGCCGGCAACCACGGGCTCGAACTCTACCAGGGCGAGGAGACGTCCGTCCACCCGGAGGCCGCCGAGCGCGAACGCGACCTCGAACGCATCGTCGAGATGGTCGAGGACGACCTCGCCGGCACCGACTGTTTCGTCGAGAACAAGACCGTGAGCGCGACGATCCACTACCGGAACGACCCCGAACGAAAAGAGGCGGTCCACGACGCGGTCGAGACCGCCGTCGAACGGGTCGCGCCCGACGGGTTCGAGATCTCGACCGGCAAGGAGATAATCGAGCTCACGCCCGCCGTGGCGTGGGACAAGGGGCGCGTGGTCTCACAGTTGATGGAGGACTACCCCGACTCCCTCGCGGTCTATATCGGCGACGACACGACCGACGAGGCCGCCTTCCGGGCGCTCTCGGACGAGGACATCAGCGTTCACGTCGGCGACGACGAGACCGCGGCGACCTACCGACTCGCCGACCCCGAGGGGGTCACCGCGTTCATCGAGTGGGTCGTCGAAGAAGGGCTCGACGAACTCGACGGTCACGCCGACGCCGACTGACCGCTCAGCGGTCGACCGGGCCGGGCGTTGACCGCGCCGGGCGCAGGCTTATGCCCCCGGCGACGCAAACGGGGACATGGGACTCATCAGCCTCCTCACCTCGAAACGGTCCGGGCAGCTCAGCGCGCTCTCGATGCTCGTCGAGGCCGCCATCGCGCTCTACAAGGGTAAAAAAGACGTCGCCGCACTGTATCTCGGCGCGGCCGTCCTCGCGTACCGATCGAGCATCGTCGGCGCTATCGCCGAGATCCTGATCCGGGCCTACCAGCGGATCCGATAAACGGGAGAAAGCGGCTTCGTTTCGCGGTCGTCGACCTACGCGCCGGCTTCGTCGAGCGCGGACTCGATCTCCTCGCGCTGGGTCACGCCGATGAACCGTTCGACGACGCCGTCGTCGTTCTCGACGACGAGAGTGGGGATCGACCGGACCTGATACTCGTTCGCGGTCTCCTGGTTCTCGTCGACGTCGATCTTCTCGAACTCCACGCTGCCATCCCGGTCGGCCTCGATCTCCTCGAGGATCGGGTCCTGTGTCTTGCAGGGGCCGCACCAGTCGGCGTAGAAATCCTTCAGTGTGACGCTCATTGTTCACCTCTGGTTACGTCATCGTCACTGATAAGCGTTGTTCACCGCCCATCGCCCGACGAAAGGCTTAGGCGTCTCCCCGCTCCAGCGGAGGTATGAGCAGCGGACAGAACTCCGGCGGGCTGATGTCGAGCGCGGGACTCGTGCGGTACTTCGACGCCGAGGACCAGAACGCGATCCGGATCAGTCCGGAGTCGGTCGTGGCCTTCGGCGTCGCGTTCGGGCTGTTCGTGATGGCGCTGTCGGTCATGCTGTAACCAGGGGTTCTTTTCCGTCGGTCGTCTCGATCCACTATGAGCCTCACCGCCGGCGTGATAGCCGTTCAGGGTGATTTCAGGGAACACGCGAGCGCCATCGAGCGTGCGGCCCGCGCCCACGGTGAGCGTGCGGAGCCGGTCGAGGTCCGTACCTCGGGGACCGTCCCCGACTGCGACCTGCTCCTCCTGCCGGGCGGCGAGTCGACGGCGATCTCGGCTCACCTCCAGCGCCAGGGTCTCGCCGAAGAGATCCGCGAGCACGTCGCGGCGGGCAAACCGCTGCTCGCGACGTGTGCCGGCCTCATCGTGGCGTGTACCGACGCGGGCGACGACCGCGTGGATTGTCTGGACCTCGTCGACGCCACGGTCGCGCGGAACGCGTTCGGCCGCCAGCGCGACAGCTTCGAGACCCGGCTCGACGTCGAGGGCCTCGACGAGCCGTTCCCCGCCGTGTTCATCCGCGCGCCGCAGGTCGCGAGCGTCGGCGAGTGCGAGGTGCTCGCGACGTTCGACGGCCACCCGGTCGCGGTGCGCGACGGCCCGGTGGTCGGCACCGCGTTCCACCCCGAACTCACCGACGACGCCCGGATCCACGGGCTGGCGTTCTTCGAGGCTCCCGAGTGACCTCGCCGGTGACAGCCTTTTGCGCATCGGCGTCGTCGGTGGGGTATGAACGCCCACATCGACGCGGTGCGGGTCGCGGGGACGCCGTCGGGCCCGGTGCCGGTGGTGTTGTTGGCCCCCGACGGCGAACCCGACCTCCTGCCGATATTCATCGGGTTCGACGAGGCCGCCGCGATCGCCCGCGGGCTCGACGCGGTCGACATCGGCCGGCCGCTGACCCACGACCTCCTGCTCGACGTGGTCGAGGAGCTCGGCGGTCGGGTCGATAAGGTGGTGGTCGATTCGCTCGAAAGCCAGGGTGATGGCGGCACCTACACCGCGGACCTCCATCTCGACACGCCGCGGGGCACCACGGTGGTCGACGCCCGGCCGAGCGATTCGCTCGCGCTCGCGGCCCGGACGGGGGCCGACATCGAGGTCGACCCCGGGGTGTACGACGAGGGCCGTCGCGAACGCACGACGTTCGACGACCTCGACGACATCCGGGAGGTGGCGGACCTGTGAGCGACGGCTCCGCTCGACGGACCGACCACCCAGCCGACCCGGTGCTCGACGACCTCGTGGCGGTCATCGAGGACCGGAAGGAGACGTTGCCCGAAGGGTCCTACACCGCCTCGCTGTTCACCCACGAGAAGGGCGAGAACGCGGTGCTCGAAAAGGTAGGCGAGGAGGCCACGGAAGTGATCCTCGCGGCGAAGGACGACGACCGCGAGGACCTGGTCGCCGAGAGCGCGGACCTGGTCTACCACCTGCTGGTGACGCTCTCGATGAACGACGTGAGCCTCGACGAACTCAGGGCCGAACTCGAAACCCGGCGGTAGGCGGGGCGAACTATCGCGGCGCGAAGCGGTGGCGGACGACCTCGCTGTCGTCGTCCCACTCGAACTCGTCGTGGACGGCGTCGAGGCGCTCGCGGTAGGCGTCGAGGTCCGCCGAGCCCTCCGCCCGCGCGTCCTCGTCGGTGAGGTCACCGAGCGTTCTGGCCTCGACGTCGAGCACCTCGAACATCTCGCCGCCGACCTCGAAGGTGTCGCCCTCCTCGGCGTACTGGTGGCCGCGGTGGAGCTGGGTGACGGTGCCGTCGGCGACGAGGCGTTCGAGGTGTTCGTTCGGGAGGAGGTCGCCGGGTTGGATCTGTGCCATGCGCGGGCTACGCGGCCGGTGTGCAAAAGGAATCGGATGCTCGGTCCCCGTTCGGTTACGCGAGGAGGCTGCCGACGGCTCCCGCTATCGCGCTCGGGATGGCCATGACGAACGCGAGGGCGACACCGATGACGAGGACGCTCCCGCCGAGCAGCCCGCCGAACCCGAGCGCGACGTCGAACACGGCGACGAGCAGGCCGACGAGAACCGCGACGATGATGCCGCCGAGCGCACCCGCGAGCAGGCCGTGCCAGAACCCGCGGCCGAGCCCCCCGCCGGCGATGTAACCGGCGGCGAACCCGCCGACAAGCGCCGCGAACAGCTGTCCGATCACCGGGATGATCGCGCCGACGATGCTCAACACCAGTTCGATGAGAAATCCGACCCCGACCGCCCGCCAGTTGGTCATACCCGTGAGTAGTCGGCGGGATGGTATATTCATATCGACTGCCCGTTCCCGGGTGCGGGCTCGCGCGCACCGACGAACGCGTTTTTACGTATCCCTGCTGTACGGAGCGCATGATTTTCGAAGACCTCCCCACCACGCCGACCGCGGAGGAACTCATCGACCGGGCGTTCTCGCGGGCGGCGCGGGCCGGGCGGGCGCAGTCGGGCACCGACGGCCAGCAATCGATGCTCCAGACCGCGGCGAACGTCCTCTCGGACAACCTCGAACACGTCGTGACGAGCTGGCCGGATTTCGACACCGTCGACCCGTTCTACTACGAACTCGCCGACGCGCTCGTCGAGGTCGACGAGCTCCGAAAGAGCCTCTCGGAGGTCCGGTGGGCCAGCCAGAAGACCGCCGAACTCAAAAGCGAGTACCAGGGCCGGCTCCGTGGCGACGTCGAGACGGCGCGGAAACTCAGAAAGCAGGCGTTCGCGCGGCTCGCGGACGTGGTAGAGGAGGTCGAACCCGACCTCGAACGGCTGGGAGCCGCACGCGACGAGCTTCGAACCCTCCCCACCATCCTCCCCGACGAACCGACGATCGTGGTCGCGGGCTTTCCGAACGTCGGGAAGTCCACCTTCGTCAACAACGTCACGAACGCCCGCGGCGAGGTCGCCTCCTACCCGTTCACGACGACCCGGATCGGCGTCGGCCACCTCTCGCGCGAGCGCATCCGCTACCAGCTGGTCGACACCCCCGGACTGCTCGACCGCGACGACGGCACCCGAAACGAGGTCGAACTTCAGGCCGAGAGCGCGCTGGCTCACGTCGCCGACTGTGTGCTGGTGTTCGTCGACGCCAGCGAGGCCTGCGGCTTCCCGCTCGACCAACAGATCGCACTCCGCGACCGCGTCGCGGAGCGCTTCTCGGTACCCGTCCTCACCGTCTGTACGAAGGCCGACCGCTCGGACGACCTCGACGCCGACCACTATCTCAGCGTCGAGCAGGACGAGGGTATCGAGGCCCTCGTCGACGCGGCGGTCGAGGCGGTCGGCTACGAACCCGAACTCCCCTACTGACCACGGGGTTTTCGTTCTCGAAGCCGAACCTCAGGTATGCACTTCGACCAGCGCACCCAGCGCGCGCTCCGCGAGGCGGGGCTCTCGACCGACGAGATCCGCGAGACCTCGAAGCGCGTCGTCGAGGCGACCGAGGACGACGCCGAGGAATTGGGGGCCTTCTTCGCGGACCTCGAAACCGTCTACTCGGACATGGACCAGGCCCACAGCGCCGAGGAGTTCCCCGAACACGAGGTCGAGTACCTCGACCTGTTCACCCACGCGAACGACATCCGGGGCTACCTCCGGTTCTCGACCTGGGGCGTCCCGGTCGAGGGCGGGCGCGTGCTCTCGACGGATCTGGTCGAACTCTCGCTCGGCCCGACGGTCGACGGTCGCGTGCAGTTCGCCGCCTCGCGCGAGGCGCTGCGGTGAGCCAGGTCGAGGGTGGGGCCAACGCGGACCGCCAGTGGGTACGGATCGACGAAACGATCCCGAAGTGGGGGCTGGTGAGTCGACCGCTGACCACCCTGCGGGAACGTGAGCTGGTCGTCGACCCCGCTGGCGACGACGAGGGGTCGGGAACGGCGGACGACCCGCTCGCGACGATTCAGGAGGCGTTCAACCGGCTTCCCGTCTTCGTCCAGCACGACACCACGATACGCGTCCGGCCGGGGACGTACACCGACGAAGATCCGGCGATCCACACGGGGCCGCTCGTCCAGAAGGCCCAGTCGACGCTCCGTCTCCTCGGTGACCCCGACGACCCCGAACGCGTCGCGGTCGGGTCGGGTATCAACTCGACGTACGCGGGCAAGCAGTCCCACTACTCGATCGAGGGGGTCGCCTTCGACGGGCTCTCGCAGTTCGCCGGGCCGGTCGACCTCCGGGACTGCGTCCTCCACGGCAACGGCGACGCCGCGATCTCGGGGAAGAACGGGCGCGTCTTCGCCAAACGGTGTCGGATCGGCTCGCCCGACGACCGCTATGCGATCTGGAGCACGCTGATGGAGTCCTACGGGCTGGTGAACTGCCACCTCACGGCGAGCGAGGCCGCGATACGCGCCAACGGTCCCGGAACACACCGGCTCTCGGGGAGCTGCTCGGTCGACGCGCCGACCGCGTTCGACGCCGATTCGGGGTCGATGATACTCGACGGCGAGGACCTCTACGTCGGCGGGCGGCGCTACACACCGGACTGACCGTCGTGGGTCGCGGGTCGGTCGTCGTTTGTCGGTTATCGGTTATCGGCCGTAGTCCGCGTCGCCCGTGCCGCCGGTGAGCGCGCTGGCGAGCGCGCCCTCGACCACCACGTCGTCGCCGAGCGAGGTGAGCCGGATCTCGGGGACGTTGGTCATCACGAGGTCGTCGAGGCGCTCGCGCATCGGGTCGACGACCCGGGCCTCGTTGTTGAGCGCGACCGCGCCGCCGACCGACACCACGAGCGGCGCGTAGGCGTGGACGATGTCCGCCATCCCCAGCGCGTTCCAGTCGGCGAGCCGGCCGACGACGTGGTTCGCGAACTCGTCGTCGTCGTTCTCGAAGACGTCCACCGCGGTGAACCCCTCCGTCTCGATCGGGAGGGCGGTCTCGGGCTGGCCCTCGTCGTCCCAGAGCAGGCGGGCGTACTCGGGGATGTTGGTGCCCGCACAGTAGGCCTCCCAGTGGCCCTCCTTGCCACAGCCGCAGTCCATTCGTCCTTTGGGATCGACGGTGAGGTGGCCGGCCTCGCCGGCGTTGCCGTCCCACCCTCCGAGAATGTTGCCGTCGACCGCGACGCCCGCGCCGATCCCCGAGGAGATCGTGAGGTAGACCATGTCGTCGGGGTTGCGCTCGGCGTGGTAGCGCTCGCCGATGACGCCCGCGGCGACGTCCTTGTGGAGGTAGACCTCCTCGGTGTCGAGGAGGTTCGAGACGGGGCCACGGAGGGGGACCTCGCCGACGGGGATGTTGGTCGGCTCGACGAGCCCCTCGGTGAGGTCGAGGCGGCCGGCGGCGGCGATGCCGACCGCCGTTATCGCCGTCGGGTCGACGCCCGCCGCGTCCGTCGCTTCGCGGAGGCTTTCGAGGATCGCCTCGGTGACCGCGAGCCCGTTCGGTCCCCGCGGGGCCTCGCGTCTGTCGGACCCGTCGATGTTCCCGTCCGCGTCGGCGACGACTACCCGGAGATTCGTGCCACCGAGGTCGACGCCGGCGTAGCTCGCCATAGTTCGATCGTGCGGGCCGACGACTTAGTTCATCACGGTTCGTCGCCGGGGGTGTCACGTGCTTGCACGTTCGACGAGGTGGCCGCGTTCGGGCCACGTATGGTTCTCGGGGATCGATCGGTGACATGATCGAACCCGACCTCTCGGGGCGGACGGCACTGGTGACGGGCAGCGCGAAAGGTGTCGGGCGCGAACTGCTCCTCTCGTTGGCCGAGCGCGGCGCGTCGGTCGCGGTCCACTACCACACCAGCCCCGACGCGGCCGAGGAGGTCGCGAGCGCTGCGCGCGAGCACGACGTCGAGGCCACAACGGTGCAGGGCGACGTCACCGACCCCAGTGCCGTCGACGAGCTGTTCTCGGCGGTTGAGGCCGACCTCGGGAGCGTAGAGGTCCTCGTCAACAACGTGGGAGCGTTCGCGCCAACACACTGGGAGGCGATCGACTTCGAGACGTGGAACCTGGTGCTCGAAACCAACCTCAACGGGACGTACCTCTGTTCGAAGCGGGCGCTGCCGGGGATGCGCGAGAACGACTGGGGCCGTATCGTCAACGTGGGCTACGCGAGTGCGGACCGGCTGTTGGTCGCGCCGAAGAACTTCCCGTACTTCGTCGCCAAGGCGGGGGTCGTGATGTTCACGCGGATGCTCGCCGCCGACACCCAGGACACCGGGATCACAGCCAACGCGATCTCGCCGTACGTGGTCCAGAACTCCGAGGTGTTTCCCGAGGACCTCCCGCGCGGCCGTCCGGCGTCGTTCGACGACATGTCCCAGGCGATGTTGGTCTTCCTCGAAGAGGGAAGCGATTACCTGAGTGGGCAGAACCTCGCCGTCGACGGCGGCTGGCGACCCGAACGGGTCTGAGGAGCAGCGAGATCGGTTGCCGCCCGGCGATGGTAGCGGCACGGTTGTGGAGCGGCGCGGTCGCGGTGCGGTTGCCGCGGCCTCCGGTGGTAGTCGCGGTTCCTGGTGGATGAAGGGCGAACGAACCCCGGAGGGGTGAGTGAGGGCTTCGGCGGAGTCGGTGCTGTGCGGTTTGCGGTCGTGGGTCCGTTAGTCGTTGTACCGCGAGTGAGGCCGCAGGCCGAACGAGCGGCCTTTTTAGTCCAGGTTTTTCAAGGAGCGGTGCGCGAAGCGCACCCGACGCAGAAAAAAGTGGGCTTTAGAACGCGTCGCCGTCGACCGAGATGTCGGCGTGGAGCTCCTCTTTGAGTGCGGAGTGGACGTGACAGATCTCCTCGCCGGTCTCGACGAGCGTGTCCTCGTCGCCGTCGATGTCGGCCTCGACGCGCATGTCGAAGCGGATGGCGGAGAGGTCGTCGTCGTCGTCGAGGTCGGCCTCGGCGTCGATCTCGACCTTCCCGAGGTCGTCGTAGTCGTTCTGCTGGGCACCGACGCGGAACGCCGGGATGTAACACGAGGCGTAGTCGGCCACGAGCGTCTGGTTCGGGTCGGGGCCGTTCTCGTTGGTGGCGTCGATGGTGAGTTCGAACTCGCCGACGCGGCTGGTGGTCGAGAACCCTTCTTCGGACGTACTGCTGACGGTGATGTCTGCCATTGCGCTCGCGGGTTGGGTTGCCGGCGACGTAAGCCTGTCCCACTCGTGTGCGTGGCGGTCCCTGTCCCACGGAGGACCGGGACGGTCGAGGGTGGGGCGGTCGAAAGCGGTTCAGTCGAGGGTGAACGAGCCGTCGTCGTCGAGGACGTGGACCTCGCTGTCGGCGGCGCGTTCGTCGACCGCGTCGGCGAACGCCTCGGGGTCGGCTTCGAGCGGCGGCATCGTGTCGTAGTGCATCGGGAAGACGTGCGGCGCGTCGAGCCAGTCGGCCGCGATCGAGGCCTGCCAGATCCCCATCGTGAAGTGGTCGCCCATCGGGAGCGCGACCGCGTCGGGCTGGAGGAACGGGCTGATTACGTCACGCATCTCGGGCATCAGACCGGTGTCGCCGGCGTGGTAGAACGACGTGCCGGTGCCGTCGGGGCCCGGCTGGTCGTCACTCACGAGGACACCCGTCGGCATCCCGAGTTCGTACTCGTAGTCCATTCCGATGCCGTTGGTGTGGTCGGCGCGATGCATCGTGACGTAGGCGTCGTCGCACTCGACGGTGCCGCCGATGTTCATGCCGATCGTCTCGGCGACCCCGAACTCCGCCTCGACGTAGGCCGCGAGCTCGGGGGTGGCGACCACCGTCGCGTCGGCGAACTCGCCGACGTCGGCGATGTGGTCGGCGTGGCCGTGGGTGAGCACGACGTAGTCGGGTTCGTCGATGTCCGCCGGCTCCTTCGACGTGTGCGGGTTGTCGAAGAACGGGTCGATCAGGAGACTGGTGTCGCCGACCTCGACGTACCACGTCGAGTGGCCGTGCCAGGTGAGTTCCATTGCAGTCCCCGATACTCGCGCGGCACACTTAGTTGTGCGGCGGGCGTGTGAACAATTCACGCGGCGGGTTTCGACGCTCCGTCAGGGGTCGTCCCGGCGGTTCTCGTCGGGGCTGGCCCTGCGGCGCTCCGCTTCGAGCCCGCGGATCTGCCGGAGGTAGTAGAGCACGCCGACGAGGGCGACGACCACGAGTACCGCCAGCCCGCCTGCGAAGATGTAGAGGTCGCGCTGGAGGTAGTACCGGACGGCCACGCTATCGCTCTCGACGTTCTCCCAGTGGATGCGGACGTGGCCCGAGGCGGTGCGCTCGGTCTCGTAGTCGCCCGGATCCACTCGCGCGAGCGGTTCGTAGTCGACCCGCATTCCCTTCGGGATCGTGACCGCGTAGCTCCCGGGGACGAACGTCTGGGTCACGAACTGCTTGCCCTGGGCCGAGGCCTCGAACGCGACCCGTCCGTCACGTGCCGGGAGGTCGATCACCGTTCGCTCCTGTTCGTTGGTCGCGTTGAGTTTCGGCGAGGCCGCCGTCACTACGCTGCCGTTGGGGTACTGAAACTTGAGCGCCGAGATGGCGAGCGGCCGGTCGCGCTGGAGGCCGTCGCGACGATGGACCACGAACTCGGAGCGATTGTCGACGCGGTAGACCGCCTCGTAGCTCCCGCCGGTGATGTTGATAGAGGCGTTGACGTCCGTGTTCCAGCCGTAGCTCTCGTTCTGGGTGAGCGCGTCCTGATTCGCGGGGCTCGGCCCGAACGCGGATGTACAGCCCGCGAGCGCGACGAACGCGAACAGGAGGACGAATCCGAGCGCTCGCCGTCGGGTCATGCGACGACGCAGAGGAGTTCGGCCGGGAGGTAGCTCCCGATGCTCGCGAGCAGCCCCGGCGGGTCGGTCCCGTCGGCACAGACGATGCTCTGTTCGAGCAGGCCGAGCCGTTCGACGGTGATGATGTCCTGGGCGTGACCCGCCCGGTTCACCGTCGCGCGGGTCTCGCCGCGCGTCGCGCTGTTGACGTTGACCCGACCGGCCCCCCGCGACCACTCGTAGAGCCGGTCGCGCTCCTCGTCGGCCAGCCGGTTGGGCTCGCCGGAGACGAACTTCAGGGGGAGATGCTGGACCAACCCGTATCGCGTTCGGATCTGGTCGGGCGTTCCGGGACCCAGGCCGAGTTGGTCGCTCGGGATCCGAACCTCCTCGCCCGCATCCAGCACTAGTCCCTCCTCGTCCCAGCGTTCGAGGGTGCCGGTGTAGACGTCGCCCGCTTCGAACTCGGGGGTGATCGCGCCCCACTCCTCGTGGAGGACGTTCCTGGCGACGGTCTCGTCCTCGCCCGACACCGTGACGCTCGGGAAGTCGTCGTGGCGGAGCCCGACCTCGTACTCGACCGCGAGGTCGCCGATGGCGTTCTCGACCAGCGACCGGAGACCGTCCAGCGCACGCTCGCGGGCGTCGCCCTCGACGTAACACTTGGTGGCGAGAACGACCATCAGGCGGGGACGTTGAGTTCGGACCGGAGCCGATCGATGCGGGTGTCCATCCCCTCGATCAGCTGGTCGTTGTCGAGCGATTCGAGCTCGGAGCCACACTGGGGGCACTCGAAGCCGAACTCCATGGCCTCCTCGAACTCGAAGCGGATCGAGTCGGTCTGACAGAGGAAGAACTCGTGGGTCCGCTCGTACTCCCGGCGCTCTTCGAGCGCGTCGAGCAGCCGTTCCATCTCGTCCCGGAGGTTCTCGGGGATCGACTCGTACTCGAACGTCCAGAGGTAGGTCAACCAGCCCGAATCCTCGTCGCGGAGCCGGCGGTAGCTCGCGAGGTCGTTCTCGTAGAGGATGAACAGCGCGCGCCGGACGTCGTTGAGTTCGAGGTCGAGCTCCTCGGCGAGCTCCTCGTCGGTGACCTCGCCGTCGGGCGGGGCGGCGGCGACGGGCATTCCCCGCGGGCCGACGAGCTCGTGGAGATAGGTCTGCACTACCGGATCAGAAAGGAGGTCCTCGAACGCCATTTGGCCCTATTCGGGCACGGGGGCGGGTAAACCCATCGTTCACTCCCCGTTGTCGGTCGGCTCGACGCGCTTGCCGCGGGCCTTCGGTACCACCCGGCACTCGGCGTCCGTCCACTCGCGGTCGAGTTCGCGGCCCTCGAAGAGCCGGTCGAGGAACACCGCGAGCGAGGCCACCTCCGAGTGGGGCTGGTTGGTGACGGCGACGTTGTAGTCGGCGGCCTCGTAGACGTCGAAGGAGACCTTTTCCGCCCCCACTACGACGAGCAGCGGCTGATCACGGTGGCTGTTCCTGATCTCGGCCTCCACCTCCTCCACCGGGAGGCCGTACATCGTGAGATGGACGACGGGGCCCGGGAACTCCTCCAGCAACGGACGGTAGGCGTCGGTGACCTCGACCTCGAACGGGCCGCCGAAGCGTTCGGTGATGTCGGCGACGGTCTCCTCGGGGCCGGCGGCCTCGCCCGCGAAGACCACCCGGTCGGCCCCCAGGGCACGGGCGGTGAGCCCTACGTGCGAACTCATCCGCTCGTCGCGACCCGGCCGGTGGCCGAGCCGGAGTACGTGGACCGCGGGTTCGTCCTGCATCTCACTGCGCGGAATCGATCGCCGAACTGATCGCGTCGACGGTCGGGTCCACCGGCGTTCCGTTGACGAACACCGCCGGCGTCCCCTCGACACCGTTTTGCATCCCCTGCTGTTTGTCGTTCGCGATGGTTTGCTCGAATCGGCGGTTCGTCGCGGCGTTCCTGACCCGGTCCGCACCGAGCCCGGTCTCCTCGCCGAGCGACGCGTAGAACTCCGGGCCCAGCGAACTCTGGTTCGCGAACAGCTGGTCGAGGTAGGTCCAGAAGGCCTCGTCGCCGGCGAGCGCCTGTGCGGCGCGGGCGGCGTTCGCGGCGGTGTAGGAGGCGGGCTCGTCGACCGGGATCGGGAAGTCGTGGTGCTCGTAGCGGATGTCGTTCGAGTCGATGTAGCTGCTCTGGATCTCCGGGACGACGTTCTGTACGTACTCCTGGCAGTGCGGACAGGCGAAGTCCTCGTAGGCCGCCACGGTCACGCCGGCGTTCGGGTCGCCCTTGAGGGGTGCATCGAGCGGCTGACTAACCGAGAGACCGCCGCTCGCGTTGTAGTCGGGCAGGTCCGAATCCGCGCTCGCGGAGCCGCCGCCCAGGCCGAGACAGCCCGCGAGGGACGTGACGGCGACCCCGCTCGCGGCGAGCAGCATCCGGCGGCGGGTCGATGTCGATGGGTCCCTCGTTCGGTCCGACGGCCCGCGGTTCCGGTCCATTGGTTGACCAATACGTCCCGGCGCGCATAAATCCCGCGACCCGCGGCGGATCCGGGCCGCTGGGACCGCAAGAGCCATACTCCACGACTCGGCATTCGGGACATGAACCTCACCGACAAACGGGTGCTCATCACGGGCGGGGCGGGACTCGTCGGCTCCCACCTCGCGGGTCGGCTTCTCGACGACAACGAGGTCGTGGTGGCCGACGACTGCTCGAAGGGCGACCGTGAACGGGTTCCCGAGGGAGCCGAGTTCGTCGAGGCCGACATGACAAGCGAGGACGATGTCGCCGAGGCTATCACTTCGGACCTCGATTGTGTCTTCCACTTCGCGGCCTACACCGACACCAACTACGCGGACCCGCGCCGGCTCTTCGAGGAGAACGGCGCGATGACCTACAACGTCCTCGAACGCATGGACGAGGTCGGCGTCTCGAACGTCGCCTTCACCTCCTCCTCGACCGTCTACGGGGAGGCACCGATGCCGACCCCCGAGGACCACGCGCCGCTCGAACCTATCTCGATCTACGGCGCGAGCAAGCTCGCCGACGAGGGCCTCCTCTCGACCTACGCTCACTCCCACGGTTTCACCGTCTGGCTCTACCGCTTCGCCAACATCGTCGGCCCGAACCAGCGCGGCAACGTCGTCCCCGACTTCATCGAAAAGCTCGACGAGAACCCCGACGAACTGGAGATCCTCGGGGACGGTCGTCAGGAGAAGTCCTACCTCCACGTCTCGGACTGTGTCGAGGCGGTCCGTCACGTCGTGGAGAGTACTGATAAACCGATGAACACCTACAACCTCGGGACGCGAACCACGACCTCGGTGACGGATATCGCCGACATCGTGGCCGACGAGATGGGGGTCGACCCCGAGTACTCCTACACCGGCGGCGACCGTGGCTGGACCGGCGACGTCCCGAAGATGCGCCTCGCAGTCGAGAAGCTCACCGACCTCGGCTACGAGCCCGAACTGTCGAGCGACGAGGCGGTCCGGCGCGGCGCGCGCGAACTCATCGACGAGATCACTTAGACGGAGAACGCAGCCCGGGCCTCGCAGTCCAACTCTTCGGCTTCGAGGATCGCCACCGCGGTGTAGGTGCCCGGCTCCGGCTCCGACCACTCGCCGTCGTAGGTCACAGCGTCGCCGGGTACGAGTTCCGTCGACCGAAGCATCTGTGCGAACACCTTTTCATCCGACCACCGCCAGCGTTCGTCTTCCCCATCGAGCACGACGAAGTCGGCGGTCCGTGCGTCGCGAAAGGAGAGCGTTACGGGTTCGTCCCCGTCGTTCTCGACGGTGAAGGCGAACGAGACCCGGTCGGGGTTCGTCAGAAGGTCGAGGGTTCCGACGAGCGCCATACGCGGACGTTAGTGCGCGCCGGCAAAAACGTCGGGTCGTGGCGTTCCAACGACCCTACTCGGCCGCGAAGACCGGCGCGACCTCGTCGTTCGCTTCGAGCACGCCGTCGAGGACCACGCGGTCGCCGATCCCGACCTCGCCGGTGAGCCGGCCGGTGACCCGTGCGCCGTCGAGTTGGATAATTCCCACTTGGTAGGGGGCCTCGAACCCCGTCGGCGAGACCTCTACCGTGGTCTCGGTGTAGACCTCGCCCTCGGTCGGGAGTTCGGTCGTCTCCACGTCCCGACTCCCGCACTCGTTGCAGACCGCGAAGGGCGTGCCGTAGACCGTCCCGCAGTCCGGACACCGGACCCCGAGGAGGTCGCCGTCGCGGAGCGCGTCGACCCACTCGGCGTGGCTGAGGCTCATTCGCGGACCTCCATCACTGAGACGACGGTGGTGGCGGCGTCGCCACCCAGGTTGTGCGCGACGGCGCGTTCGGCCCCGTCGATCTGGCGCTCGCCGGCGTTGTTCCGGAGGTGCTCCGTGAGTTCGACGATCTGGCCCGTGCCCGTGGCACCGATCGGATGGCCCTTCGCCTTCAGCCCGCCCGAAGGATTGATCGGCCGGTCGCCGTCGATCGCGGTGCGGCCTTCGGCGGCGGCCGGACCACCCTCGCCGTCCTCGAAGAAGCCGATGGCCTCGCTCGCCATCACTTCGGCTCCCGTGAAGCAGTCGTGGACCTCCGCGAAGTCCATCCCGTCGGCGCTCGTCCCGGCCTGGTCGTAGGCCTGACTCGCAGCGTCGCGGGCGGCCTGGGTGGCCTGAATCACGGGTTTCGCGCTCAACGGCACGATGTCGGTCGCGTGGCCGACCCCGCCGACGTCCACGGGCTCGTCGAACGAGTCCGCGTTGTCGTCGCTGGTGACGACGACGGCGCTCGCGCCGTCCGAGAACGGACAGCAGTCCATCAGCCGGAACGGGTCGGCGACCACGGGGGAGTCGAGGACGTCCTCCACGCTGATCTCCTTCCCGAAGTGGGCGTTCGGGTTCCGGGTGCCGTTGGCGTGGTTCTTGACCGCGACGTGGGCGAGCTGTTCTTCGGTGGTCCCGTACTCGTGCATGTGGCGTTTGGTGAGGAGCGCGAACACGCCGGGGAACGTGAGCCCAGTGGGCTGTTCGTAGTAGCGGTCGGAGGCCGAGGCGAAGATCCGCGTCATCTCCCCGGTGCCGAGACCGGTCTCGGGGGTGCAGCGCTCGACGCCGCCAACCAGAACGGTGTCGTGGACGCCCGCCTCGACCGCCTCGACGGCGTTCTTGAACGCGTTCGAGGAGGTCGCACACGCGTCCTCGAAGCGCTGACAGGGGATCCCCGCGAGCCCGATCTGGGAGGCCACCGCGGGCGCGAGGTGGGTGTCGTTCTCGGTCTGGCCGCCCATCGCGTTGCCGAAGTAGAGGGCGTCGATGTCGTCGGGACCCACGCCGGCGTCGTCGTACGCGCCGAGCGCCGCCGTCGCGAACAGTTCCGTGAGGGTGCGCTCGTGGACGCCGAACGTCGTCATGTCCGCGCCGACGACGCTTGCTCGTGTCATCGGGGTTTATCAAGGGTCGGAGACACAAAGACCTGCCGGACCGCCCGTAAACCGTGTCAGTGGGCCGCGTAGCCACCGTCGACGACGTGGACCTCGCCGGTGGTGTACGACGCCGCGTCGCTCGCGAGATAGACCGCCGCGCCGGCGACCTCCTCGGGGTCGGCGAAGCGGTCCTGTGGGATCTCATCGAGGAGGTCCTCGTAGATCGAGTCGTTCTCACGGACTCCCGCGGTGAACGCCGTCTCGACGTAGCCCGGTGCGAGCGCGTTGACCCGGATCTCGGGGGCCCACTCGACCGCGAGGGTCCGGGTCATCCCGACCATCGCGTGCTTCGAAGCGACGTAGGGCGTCTGGTAGGGGAGGCCGACCACCCCGCCGACGCTCGCGACGTTGACCACCGCGCCGGTCCCCTCGCGCTCGCCGACCCGCCGCCCGAACGCCGCCGCACACCGGAACGCGCCGGTGAGGTTCACCGAGAGGATCCGCTCCCAGGTCTCGATGTCGAGGTCGCGTGCGTCGCCGAAGAAGGGGTTGGTGCCGGCGTCGTTCACCAGCACGTCGACCGGCCCGAGCGCTTCCGCCGCGTCGAACGCCACCGTCACCTCCTCTTCGTCGGTGACGTCCGCCGGACACGCTATCGCCTCTCCGCCCGCCGATTCGATCCGCTCGACGGTCGCGTCGAGGTCGTCCTCGGAGCGTGCGAGCGCCGCCACGCTCGCGCCCGCCGCCGCCAGCTCCACGGCTATCGCCTCGCCGATACCGCGACTGGCTCCCGTCACGAGCGCCACGCGACCGTCGAGCGAGAAGCGGTCGAGCCCTGGTTCACTCATACCGGGATCAGGCGGGGCAATGCCATAAGTCCGGGCTGCAGAGTGGCCACGGGTGGCCTTAAGTCGACACCCACCGATCACGACCCATGTCGTTTCAGTTACCCGACCTCACCGGGCGGACGGCGTTCGTCACCGGTACCACGCGCGGGATCGGTAAGCGGATCGCCCTCACGCTCGCCGAGGCGGGCTGTAACGTGGTCTCGACCGGGAAGACCGTCGACGATTCGGAGAGCGACCTGGAGGGAACCATCCACGACACGGCCGCCGCGTGCGAGGAGCGCGGCGTCGACGCCCACGCGATCCAGTTGAACCTCCGGAGTCCCGAAGAAATCGAGGCCGCCGCCGAGGAGGCCATCGAGGTCTTCGGCGAGGTCGACGTCGTGATCAACAACGCGAGCGCGATCCAGCTCGCGAACGTCGCGGACCTCCCGGCGGACCGTTTCGACCTCCTGAACGAGGTCAACGTCCGAGGGACCTACCTCACGATCCGCGCGTTCCTGCCCCATCTCAAGGAACACGGGGGTCACGTCCTCACCAACGCGCCGCCGGTGACGATGGACCGCGCGCCGGGGAAGGCGGCCTACGCCTGGTCGAAGCTCGGGATGACGTTCGTGACGCTCTCGGTCGCGGCCGAACTCCGGGGGACTGGCGTGGCCGCGAACTGCTTCTGGCCGGTCACGATCATCGACACCCGTGCCTCGCGCTACTTCGGGATGGGCACGGAAGACGACTGGCGGACACCCGATATCGCCGCCGACGCGGCGTGCGAACTCCTCGACCGCGAGCCCGACTTCTCGGGGCACACACTCTACGACGAGGCGATCCTCCGCGAAGCGGGTGTCACCGATTTCTCCCCGTACAACGTCACCGACGGCGACCCACAGCCCCTCTCGGCGCAGCTGTTCGATCCCGAGTACGAGCGGCCCTGACCTCGGGAACCGAACGCGCTCGGTTCTCCACCGCCGTCACGACCGGAATCGGTCGAGCACCATCCTGAGCCCCCAGTAGCTTCCCGAGAGGAGGCCACGAACCCACGCGACGGGTGTGAACCCCGCGTCGGGGTCGGCCGCGGGTTCGAACCCCAACAGCGACTCGCGGGGAACCGAGACGAGTTCACCGGTCGCCCGCCGGCGATCCTGCTCGTCGGTCACCCGGAGCAGGGCGAGCGGGTCGCCGGCCCCGACGACGCGGTAGATGCCAGCAGGTCGGGATCCGTCGACCGGTCGGAGGTGGTCGCCGACGGCGGGTGAGTCGCTCACGTCGTTGACGAACGGCGGCGCTCGACAAAACGTCGGGGGTGAAACCGCGCGGGTGACGACGCGAACCGGGTCGTCGGCGAGTCCGATCGCCGGACGACAGGGCTTCATCCGTGCGCGTCCTATGGAACGCATGAATCGAGCACGACTCGGGCTGGTCGGCGCGGCGGCGGTCGGGGGCGGCCTCGCGCTCTGGAGCGCCTTCGGACTTCTACGATCCCGATCGGCCGAGCAAGTCGAGTACGTCGTCGAACGGACGATCGACGACCGAACCGAGGTCCGGCGGTATCCCGAACTCGTCCGGGCCGAGACCACGGGCTCGTCGGGTCGTGAGGCGTTCCTCCGGCTCTTCGACTACATCCAGGGCGCGAACGACTCCGGGTCGGACGTCTCGATGACCGCGCCGGTCCGCCAGGACGACGCGGGCGAGGAGGTATCGATGACCGCACCGGTCCGAATCGACGACGACAGCCGGGATGGAGTCAGGATGGCCTTCTACCTCCCCGCCGAGTACACCCCGAACACCGCGCCGCGACCGGCCCACTCGGCGGTCTCGCTCGTCGTCGAACCCCCGCGGTCGGTGGCGGCGCGGCGCTTCTCGTGGTGGACGTTCGACTGGCGGACGCGCCGTCAGGAGTCGAAACTCCTCGACGCGTTCGACGGGAGCGAGCTGACGCCCGTCGGCGAGCCGTTCAGCCTCGGGTACGACGACCCGAGCGTCCCGCCGTTCCTCCGAACGAACGAGGTCGCCGTCGAAGTCGAGTGGTGAACCTCGGTTTCCGCTAACGGCGCTTTCACCGTTATTGCAGGTAGTTCGGCTCCTCGGCGTCACACCGCTCCTCGTGCTGTCTCGCCTCCTCTTCGTCGTCGAACATCAGCCCGCAGTGTTCGCATTCGTGCCACGTCATGTCGTCGCGCACGGTCTCGACCACCATAGGGGGTGGCTCGGCGATGCGTGAGTATGAGTGTTCGCCCCCGGTCGGGATCCGTCAGTGAGAACGCTGAAGACGGTCGCTCCCCGTCGTTCGGGTATATGTCGGATGGGGACGCCGCCGGCGTCGAACTCAGGGTCGAGGGGGCACAGAAACGCGACGCGGGCCGCGGGGTCGCGCGCCTCCCGGAGCCCGCTCGCCGGGCGCTCTCCGTGCTGAGCGGCGATACGGTCGTGGTTCGGGGGCAGAGCGCCACCGTCGCGAAGGTCTGGCCCGCCAGCGGTGACCTCTCGGGCGGGGCGGTCCGGATCGACGCCGACACCCGTCGGAACGCCGGGGTGAACGTCGGCGACACCGTCACTGTCTCGCCGATCGCGGTGGCCGACGCCGACCGGGTCACGATCGACGTCCCCGGACGGCTGGACTCGAGCGCGGACCTCTCGGCGCTGGTGAAGCGCGCGCTGCTCGACCGGCCGATACAGGCGGGCGAACGGCTCCGGATCGAACGGCTCGGGACCGAACCGCTCGGGATCGAGTCCACCACGCCCGACGGCACCGTGCGCGTCACCGAGGACACCACGGTGGCCCTCCGAGGGCGGGCGGAATCGTCCACGAGCACCGGTGGGACCGACACGACGGAGACGAGTCCGACCCCCGCCGCGGACACCGCCGACGCGACCCCGCGGGTGACCTACGAGGACATCGGCGGGCTCGACGACGAGCTCGACCAGATCCGGGAGATGATCGAACTCCCGCTCTCGGAACCCGAGCTCTTCCACGAACTCGGGATCGACCCGCCCTCGGGCGTGTTGCTCTACGGGCCGCCGGGCACGGGCAAAACCCTCATCGCGCGGGCCGTCGCGGGCGAGGTCGACGCCTACTTCACGACGATCTCCGGGCCGGAGGTCGTCTCGAAGTACAAGGGCGAGTCGGAGGAGAAGCTCCGCGAGGCGTTCGACACCGCGGAGGCAAACGCGCCTTCCGTCGTGTTCATCGACGAGATCGACTCGATCGCGGGGGCCCGCGGCGACGACGCCGACATGGAGACGCGGGTGGTCGCCCAGCTCCTCACGCTGATGGACGGGCTGGAGGATCGAGGCCAGGTCGTCGTGATCGGCGCGACCAACCGCGTGGACGCCATCGACCCCGCGCTCCGTCGGGGCGGTCGGTTCGACCGCGAGATCGAGATCGGCGTGCCCGGCGCGGAGGGTCGCGAGGAGATCCTCGAAGTCCACACCCGCTCGATGCCGCTGGCCGACGACGTCTCGCTCTCCCGGCTCGCGGCCCGGACCCACGGCTTCGTCGGCGCGGACCTCGATTCCCTCTCGGTGGAGGCCGCGATGGCCGCGCTCCGACGGCGCGAGGAGGGCGTGGCGATGGAGGTCACGCGCGCGGACTTCGACACCGCGATGGCGGCCGTCGACCCTTCCGCGATGCGCGAGTACGTCGCCGAGACCCCCAACACGACCTTCGAGGACGTGGGCGGGCTCGACGGCGCGAAGGCCACCCTCACCGAGGCCGTCGAGTGGCCCCTCTCGTACGAGGCGCTGTTCGAGGCCACGGCGACCGACCCGCCGGCCGGAGTGCTGCTCTACGGCCCGCCAGGTACGGGAAAGACCTTGCTCGCGCGGGCGCTCGCCGGCGAGAGTGACGTGAACTTCATCTCGGTAGCGGGCCCCGAACTCCTCGGTCGATACGTCGGTCAGTCGGAGGAAGCGATCAGGGACGTCTTCGCCCGTGCCCGCCAGGCCGCCCCGGCGATCGTCTTCTTCGACGAGATCGACGCCATCGCGGGCGGACGCGGTGAGACCCACGAGGTCACCGAACGCGTGGTCTCCCAGCTCCTCACGGAGATCGACGGCCTCGCCGAGAACCCGAACCTGATGGTGCTCGCCGCCACCAACCGAAAGGACGCCATCGATCCGGCCCTCCTGCGCCCGGGTCGAATCGAATCCCACGTCGAGGTGCCCGCCCCCGACGAGGCCGCCCGTCGGGCGATCCTCGACGTCCACACGCAGGACAAACCGCTCGGCGACGTGGATCTCGACGCCCTGGCCGCGAACTCGGTGGGCTACTCCGGCGCGGACATCGAGGCGCTCTGTCGAACCGCGTCGATGGCCGCGATCCGCGAGGTCGCGAGCGAGTACGACCCCGAGGAAGCCACCACCCACGCCGACGAGATCCTGATCACCGACGAGCACTTCGCGGCCGCCCGCGAGTCGGTGACGCCGACGTTCGAGTAGGCGATCTTTCACCCGCTACTCCTTACACCGTTTCCGTTCGTGTTCGACCGTCTAGCTCTCCGTGCCGGACGTTTTCGAACACCGAACACTCCGTGACAGCCATCCACCGAGGCGTCCACCGAGCCATCCGGCAAGTACGGAGCCGAGAAAGACGACCAGGCTCAGCACGGAGAGGTACGCGATCCGTGAGGGGACCTCTGTCCACGGAACATATCGAAACGGGATATACGCGAACGTCGTCGACCACCATCGAAGGAGCGGAAGGCTACCGATAGCACCCGCGAGAGCACCCGTGAATCCCGCATCCCCCGCGCCGCGTTCGGCGAGGTATCCAGCTACCCCGCCACCGAGAACCATCGTTCCGGACGAGAACTCGATCCCCGAGCTCGTCGTTACGTGGACGACGACTGTGAATGGAACCGAAACCACACCTCCGAGAAGAGCGTATTTCCACGACTCGTATCGACCGGCGGAGCCACCGTCGAACACCATTCGTTTCCACTGTTGAGTAGTCGGAACAATAAATACCGGTAGGACGACGAAGACCCGAACTCCTCTCGATCGGTCACGAAGCCGGCTCGACCCGGGACACTGTCACGACAGCCGATCTCGAACCCGGCCGACCGACCGCCCCACCCGCCGCCGGATCCGACGGCGCTGGTAGACCCCCTCGCCGAGCGCCCAGACGAGCGCGACGAGGAGCCCGACCCCGAGAACCGAGAAGGCCCAGGTCGGGAGCCAGACGGGTTTGAGCCACGGCGCGACGTGTTTCCAGCGCGTCGCGAGTTCGGTGAGTTCACCGGACACCGGCGTCACGCCGGCCACCCCGCCGACGACGGCCGGTACGGACGGGAGGTCGTTTCCGGGATGGCTCCCGCCGTGGAGCGTGGCGTTGCCGGTCGCGTTCTGGTCCGTCATCGTCGGGCCACCGGCCTCGTCGCCCTGGGCCACGCGCTCGGCGTCGTAGGTCGCCCACGGCGCGTGCATCTCCCAGACGACCTGGCCGGAGGGCGTGACCTCGATCACCCGGTTGTTCATCGAGTCGACGACGAGGGTGTTCCCGTTGGCGAGTCGGTCGGCGTCGCGCGGCCAGTTGAGGTTGCCCGAGAGCGTCCAGGTCCGCTCCCAGGTGCCGTTGCCCGCCGGCCCGCCGGCCCGTTCGTACTCCACGATCCGGTCGTTCTCGGAGTCGGCCACGAGGATCGTGGGTGTGCCGTTCGCGCTTTCGAGGTAGGTCGGGTTGTGCTGTTCGTAGAGGACCGAGTGGTCGTCGTCCTCCCCGAGACGCATCTCGATTCGCTTCGTCGAGCGGTTGACCGCGATCACCTGGTCCATGTTCCGGACCGAGACCAGGAACTCGCCGTCGTCGAACTCGTCGACGTCGTTGACGTGGGTCCAGTCCTTCGCGTCGACCCCCGGCCCGGCCCCGTCCGGGTAGTGGTTCGCGAACCGCCAGCGCCAGGTCACGTTCTCGGTGGTCCGGTTGTAGACGAAGACGCTGTCGTTGCTCGTCTCGCCGGTGTCGTAGTTGATGCCCGCGACGAGGAGTTCGTCGCCGTTGATCTGGTCGATGTCGTGGATGTCGGGGCTGTCGAACCGTTCGGTCCAGACCCGTTCTTTGGTCTCCGGATCGAACTCGTAGACCACCGTCTCCTCTTCGACCGGGTTCACGACGAGCAGGTTACCGTTCGGGAGCGGGTCGACGTCGTAGAACCAGTTCGTGGTGTTCTCCGTCCCGTTGTAGATCCAACTCACCGCCCCGGAACGGTCGACCGAGACGAGCTGTGCCGGGCGGTTCGACAGCGAGATACCCTGAGTGTGCCAGCCCTGGCTCGATATCACCGTCTCGCTCCCCGGGGTGACGTTCGTGACGCCGGCCCGCAGCGTGGGCTCGTCGTACGTGAGCGTCGCTACGCCGCTGAACGCGACCAGCACGACGAGGACCGCCGACAGCACCCCCCGGACGAGCCAACGACGCGGTGGAAGGCCGGCCATGCAGACCTCTGTCGGGATCGCCGCATAGCCGTTACGGATGCCGATGGGTCACATGCGCGGTCGCCGGCGACCCCACGACGGGAACCCAGTTCGACGACACCTCAATCCCAGAAGGACTGGGTCCGGGCGTACTGGCGCTCTTGGGAGAGGATATCCCGGTAGAAGTCGTCTTCGTCCTCCCGGAGTTTGGCGATGATCCGCGCGGCGTTGTGGGGACCGACCCCGCGGGCGGCGAGCGCGATGACGGCCTGTTTGCCGTGGCTCTGGACCAGTGTCGCGGCCTGGTAGGCCCGCTTCGTCTGTTTTTCCTGCTCGTCGTCCTTCTCGTCGGCCCTGACCGCTTCGACGACCTCCTCGGCCCACGGGTTGAGCGCCGCGATACGAGTCGAACCGCAGAACGGACACTCCGGCTGGTCGGGGACCCGCCTCACTTCCTGGGTGCGGTCCCACTCCTGACAGTGGAGACAGAACAGCAGCATTCGGTCCTCCTGGATCCGCTCCCGGACCGTGTCGATCACGCTCGCGTCGGCGTTCTCGGGTGCGAGCAGCTCCCGACCCGACGACCGACCGTCGATTCCAACGGGGGTGTGCTCGGTGTGGAGGACGACCTCGACCTCCCCGTCCCGGATCCCCGAGAGCACCTCGCCGGTTGGCTCGATCGCGAGGTCCTCGTGGAAGATCTCGCGGACGGCCTCGTCGTAGACGGGCGTGTCATCGAGCGCCGCGAGGAGGCGGTCCCGGCCGAATTTTCTATTTCCGCGCCAGGACTGGAGCGCGCCGAACGTCGCCGCGACCTGGGCGAGCTTGAACTTCAGGGCGTCCGAGTTCTTGAGGCTGAGTTCGATGATCCCCGCGACGTGCTCCGGTTCGGTCCCGCGGAGCACGCCCTCGATATCCGGGCCCGAGACCCCGCGCGGGACGTCGAGTTCGATCCGGTAGGGGTCGATCTCCAGTCCCACCGACGAGCCCGTCTGTTGGCCCAACAACGCCGAGAGCACTCGACCGAGGGTCTGATTCGTGGTGTGGCCGAAACAGGCGTTCACCACGACCGAGCGGGGCTCGTACTCGACCACCACCCGCTCGTCGGTCGGCATCGGGCTCCCAGACTCGACCTGCTTTTCGAGCGGGTCGAGCGCCTCGCCCGCGGTGTACTCGTCGGTGGGATACCGGTCGGCGAGGTCGGCCGCCACTGCCGACCGGGATTCGCCGGACTCGAACGCCTCGCCGACCCAGCCGCGGACCTCACCGACCTCGCCCGCGACGGGTTTCGGCACCGGGATCTCGCTGCCGGTCCAGGAGGGGACCTCTCCCGTCGGGTCCTCGATCGGGCTGACCTTCACCTCGCTCTCCTCGTCGTCGACCTCCGCGATCCGCCACATCTCCCCCCGTTGGATGAACGTCTCGCCCGGGCCCGCGAAGTTGACCACGAACCGCTCGTCGAGCGTGCCGATGGCCCGCCCGGAGGCCACGTCCGAGACGGTGTAGGTCTCCTCGTCGGGGATCATCGAGAGATTGGCGTAAAAGTACTGCCACGTTCCGCCGGATTTCTCCAGCCTGTCGAGCTCCTCGTCGAGCCAGAGGATCCGGTTGTCCGAGAGTTCGCGCACGACGTCCCGGAAGTCGTCCGCCGTGAGGTCGCGGAACGGGTAGGCCCGCGTGACGAGGTCGTAGGTCTTCCTGGCGCTGATCTCGCCGAAATCCATCACCGCTCCCGCGATCTGGTTCGCCACCGTATCGAGGCTCCCGTGGTGGATCTCGGCGGGTTCGACCAGCCCCTCGTGGGCCCGCCGACAGATCGCGAGGGCTTCGAGCGTGTCGTCGGGCCGTGTCGTGAGCACGGTCCCGGAGGAGAGCTTGTCGGAGCGGTGCCCCGCCCGCCCGACCCGCTGGAGGAGGCGGGCGACCTCGCGTGGGCTCTGGTACTGGATCACGTGGTCGACCCGGCCCACGTCGATACCGAGTTCCATCGAGGAGGTACAGAGCAATCCATCCAACTCCCCAGCCTTGAACGCGTCCTCGACCTCGATCCGGGCCTCCTTCGAGAGCGAGCCGTGGTGGACACCGATAGGGAGGTCGAGCGCGTTACATCGTGACCCGAGCGCTTCCGCGGTCTGTCGGGTGTTGACGAAGACCAGGGTCGACTCGTTCTCGGTCACCAGATCCCGGATCGCCCGAACGTGGCTCGCGAGGTCGGGGTCGCTCGCGAGTTTCCCCGCGAGGGTTTCGTCCTCGTCGGTGATCCGGGGTTCGCGAACCCGGACATCGAGCCGGCTGCCGACGTCGACCTCCATGATCTCGCATCCCCGACCCCCGGTGAGGAACTTCCCGACCTCGCCGGGGTCGCCGACGGTCGCCGAGAGGCCGATCCGCTGGAACGGCCCCGACAGCTCGTGGAGGCGTTCGAGCCCGATCGTGAGCTGGGCTCCGCGTTTCGACGCCGCGAGCTCGTGAACCTCGTCGATCACGACGTGCGAGACGTCCGACAGGGCTTTCCGGAGCTTCTCGCCCGTCAGCATCGCCTGGAGGGTTTCGGGGGTCGTCACCAGCACGTCGGGCGGGTCGTTCGCCTGCTGCTGGCGGTGGTACTGCGTGGTGTCGCCGTGTCGGACGTCGATGTCGAGCCCCAACTGCTCTCCCCACCAGTCGAGCCGGTCGCGCATGTCGCGGTTGAGCGCGCGGAGCGGGGTGATGTAGAGCGCGCCGATCCCGAAGCGCTCCTCGCCGGCGAGCGCGTCGAACACCGGCAACATTGCGGTCTCGGTCTTCCCGGTCCCGGTGGGCGCGATCACCAGCCCGTCCTTCCCGTCGGCGAGCGGCGGGATGGCGGCTCGCTGTGGCTCCGTCGGGGTCTCGAACCCCCGTTCGGAGAGCGCCGTCCGGACCTGTGTCCCGAGGTGTGTGAAGGCCGCAGAACCGCCGGCGGCCTCGCTCTCTGCCATTGGATCCCCTACGACCGCGACCCGATTAAGACCACCGCCTCAGACCTCTCGGTAGGCCCCGAGCCGCGTGCCGTCGAGCAGATACGCCTCGCCCTCGGCGAGCCCGTCGGGCAGGAACGGCGCGAGGAACTCCTGCTGCTCGACGTTGACCCACGTCCCGCCGGAGAGGTCGTTGAACGCCGGGAACACCACCAGCTCGCCCGTGATGTCGAGGGCTTCGTCGTAGTGTTCTCTGAAGGGATCGGGATCGAGCGGCCCGCGGAGCCACACCCGCTCGGCTCGCGTCCCGCCGACGTCGTCTTCGAGTCGTACTGCGGGATGGTCGTGGCCGACACACACCACGTCGGCTTCGAGCACTCTCCTCGCGGGCCAGGTGTGGCCGTGTGCGAACCCCACGTCCCCGACCCGGACCCCGCCCGTCGACGTCACCGCGATCTCGCCGTCGATCCCATCGGTCACCGACTCGATCGCGCCGTCGTGGTTGCCCTTGACGACCGTGACGGCCACGCGCTCGACGAGCGCCTCGAAGAGGGCTTCGAGTTCGTCGCGTTCCGGACCCCGCGAATCCCCGATGGCGTGGGCGAGGTCGCCGAGGACGGCCACACGTTCGACGGCGGTGGACTCGACCAGCGAGAGGAGGTGCTCGCGCCGCTCGGTCGCCCGGCTCGGGAGCGAGACGCCGTCCCACCGAAGCGCGGCTTCGAGCCCCGCGTGGTAGTCGGCCACGCAGAGGACGCGCTCGCCGCCGGCGCGGACGACCGCCGCCGGTTCGCCGGGCACCGGCTCGATTTGACTGGGGCGTTCGTCGGCCCGCCCCATCAGATGGGTTTGAGGGTGTCGTCGTCGGGCTCGTAACACTCGCCGCTCATCAGCGCGCTCTGGATCCCGTCGTCGGCCTCGGCGGCCGTGAGACCGTACTCCTCGACCACCCGGTCGACGACCGCCTCGCGGTCCGCCCCGCTGCCGTCGTCGAGTTCCTGCATCACCGCCACCACGGCCTCCTCGGGGTCGGCCGTCTCTGCCGGCTCGTCCATCCCTCCATCGTCGTCGGTCGGTTCGGTATCGGCGGGCTCGTCACCGGCCGGTCCGTCGTCGAGCACCTCGTCCTCGCTCGACTCGTCGGCTGCGGCGGGTTCCTCGGTCGCGGCGTCCACAGCCGAGTCGGCGGGGTCGGTGGAATCGGCCTCGACCCCCGGATCGCCCTCGTCCGCCGGCTCCGTCCCCGCAGCGACCGCCGATTCGTCGTCGTCGTCGCCTCCGTCTTCGCGGTCGGCGGCGGATGCCTCGTCGGCCGACTCCGCCGTCTCGGGCGTCGGGGTCTCGATGTCCGCCTCCCCCGGCCCGCCGACGTCGGCGGCGGTCTCGAACTCGGTGCCGAACTCGTTCTCGACCTGCTCGCGAACCTCGTCGTCGAGTTCGAACTCCTCGGGGTTGTCGAGGTCCGCCTCGACCGTGGATCCGTCGGACGCGTCGGTATCCGCATCGGTCCCATCGACGTCGACGGGATCGACCGAATCGTCTCCTCCGTCGTCCGGTGTCGACCCCTCGAACGCGGGCTCGCGCCCCGAATCGTCCGTCCCGGCACTCGGTTCCGCTCCGGTGACGGCTTCCCCGTCGGAGTCGGTCTCGACTTCCGACGGCGAATCGTCGGCCGGTTCGGCGTCGGGTTCCGATTCAACGTCGATGGCCGGCTCGCCATCGTCGGCCGTCGTCGCCGCGTCGTCGGTTCCAACGTTGGACTCCGTATCGGTCTCGCTACCCGTCGTCACTTCGCCCTCGACGGCTTCCACGTCCGGCTCCGTACCGTCCTCGCTGGTCGTCGCCGCGTCGTCGGCCTCCACACCGGATCCCGAATCGTCCTCGATGGCTGTCGTCGCCGTCGACGAATCGACGGAGTCGGTCCCGTCGGTGGAATCGGTCACGCCGGCGGAATCGGTTTCGCCAGTGGAATCGACCCCCTCGGCGGTAGCCGACTCGTCGGTCCCCGTCGACGTCGTTCGCTCGGTCGATCCCTCGACACTACCCGTTCCGGGCGGGACGTCCAGCGGCGCGACCTCCTCGCGTTCGCCGGCGACGACGCCCGCCGCGTCGAGCGCCATCGTCTCGACGGCGTCGAGATACTCGGCCGTCGTCCCGTAGTGGGCGATCGCCCGCGGGACCCCGGCCGCGAGCCCGATCTCGGTCCCTTCGTCTTCGAGCGCCGTCCGGAGGTCGTCGTCGCGCTCGGCGCGCGAGAGCGCCTCGCGCATCGTCGCGACGCGTTCGGTCGTTCGTTCGGCGGTGTCGACGACGAACCGGTCTCGAGTACTGGCGTCGACCTCGCTGAGCGTCTCGGGCCGCACGGAGGTGAACACCCGGTCGGAGTCCTCCGGCTGGAAGGTTCGGGCCTTGCCCGTGACGGCCACGAACGCCGGTGGGCTCGCGCTTTCGAGGAAGGAGAGCGCCTCGGGCTGGTACTGGCCGGCGTAGACCACGAACGCCCCGGTCGGGTCGACCACCCGCGCGCGGAGCTGTGAGTCGTTGACGGCCTCGATCTCGGTGAGGACGCCGACGGCGAACAGCCGGTTGACCCGCGCGCCGGTCGGCGTCACCACGTAGTTGGGCGCGCGCTCCTCGTCGCTCTCGGCGTACGAGAGGCTCGCGTCGTCGAACTCCGCCGCGAACAGCCGGTAGGCGGTCTCGCGCTCTGGTCGAGGGGTAGTGCTCATTCGCCCACCCGCCCGGCCGCCGCGGCGTCACCCGTTTCACCGACACCGCCGTCGAGCAGCCCGTGGGCACGGGCGACCGGGTCGTCCTCGCTCGGGCCGAACTCGGTCGCGTCGAGGTTCGCGCCGTAGTCGTCGATCGAGAGCGTTCCCCGCACGCGGAACGTCCGTCCCACCACCGACTCGCGGATCGAATCGGCCACGACCTCCTGGTCCATCGCCTCGCGCGCGGCCTCGCGGGCGTCGTCGATGTCGCCGCCGTAGACCTCGGCCGTGAGGTCGGTGCCGAGCACCGCCGTCACTGAGGCCGTCCCGTCGTCGACGATCGCTTTCACCCTGAGATCGTCCTCGGCGTCGACGTCGCCGTGGGCGCGACACTGGCCGCGCTGGACGACCCGACCGCACTCGGGACACCGCTGGATCAGCCCCGAGCCGTCGCGGACCGCGAGCAGGCTGCCCACGACCTCGACGTCGAACATCCCGCCCGAGGTCACCGCCTCGCGGATCGACATCGTCGGCGCGCCCTCGCCGCCCTCGACCGCGTGGTCGAGCGGCGTCACCGTCGAGAACTCGGAGACGTTCACCGAGGGCACTCCTCGAAATTCCCGGACGTAGGCGTTCTCGATTCGGATGGAGGCGTCCGTCTCGATCTCGGAGTGGGGGTCCCAGTCGGTGAACGGCAGCCGCCCCGAACCGTCGGCGAGCACGCCGCTCAGGATCTCGGTCTCGCCGTCGCGGCCGTCGATGGTCTTGGTCTCGACCTCCACGACCCGGACGTCGAGCGCCACACCGCGGTCGCCCGGCGCGAGTTCGGCGAGTTCGGTGTCGCCGCCGACCTCGTAGGGTACGTCGATCGTGTCGACGAACGAGACGCCGGTTTCGGAGCCGAGGTTGAGTTCGGGCTTGCCCTCCCACTCGCGGACGCCGGCACCGACCGCCTCGATCGAGTCGCCCGGCGAGAGGTCGAAGTCCTCCCACGCGGTGTAGGAGATCGTCCCCGACTCGTCGGCGACCTCGCCCTCGAAGATCACGAGGTCGTCGCCCTGGTATCGGATCGAGCGCTTGCCCACGGTGAGGACCCGGCCCGTCACCGTCACCGCCGAGTCGCTCGTCGCTATCTCGGCGATCTCCTTGCCGGTGGGTTCGCCACTGGTGGTGCTCTCGCCGTACTTCCGGCGGAGGCTGGCCTTCGCCTCCTCGACCGGAACGCTGTACTCCACGAGGTTCGCGAGGTCCGCTTTGACCTCCTCTTTGTCAACGCCGAGGTCGGAGGCGAGCTCCTCGGCATGGTCGTCGAGCGTCATCACTCGCCCTTCGACCGGCGCGAACTAAAGGGTTCTCGCCACGGTCAGGGGTCGAGCGCGGTCTGTGCGTGGGTGTGGTGGAAGAACCGAATCAATGGCTCCTCCGCGTCACCGGCGAAGGGCTCGAAACAGATCCGACGGTAGCGCTCGTTGTCGAGGAGGTTCACCAGCAGTCCCGAATCGTGTGTCGAGACCGACTCGTAGGCGGCCCCGCAGACCGGACACGCCGGGTCGGCGTCGTCGGCTGCCATGAGACCCCTCCGATCCGGTCGCGTATGGCTGTTCGGCTCGTCTCGATTGGAACCGATCAGACGGACCGTTCGCCGATCACGTGAATCGCTTCCGGCGGCAGCGAGAGCCGGACCTGGTCACCGGTCGAACGGTCGAGGCCGTCGTAGGTCGGCGGCGACAGCCTGACCCGAACCACGTCGGTGGTTCCGCCGTCGGGCGCGACGGTCAGGAGGTGCTGGTCCCCCTCGAAGACGTGGTTCGTGACGGTGCCGGCGACGACGTTCTCCGCGCCAGCCCCGTCGGCGATTCCGACGTACTCGGGTCGGATGCAGAAGTCGACGGTCGTCCCGACCGCGTGGTCCGTGCTCGGCACCTCGATCGTTCGGCCACCCCAGTCGAGGACGGCCTTCGCGCCCGTGTCGACCACCTCGGCGCGGAACAGGTTGGTGCTCCCGGTGAACGAGGCCACGAACGGCGTCGCGGGCCGGGCGAACACCGCTTCGGGGGCGTCGGTCTGGTGGATCCGACCGTTCTCGACGACGGCGAGGCGGTCGCCGAGCGCCGTCGCCTCGCGCTGGTCGTGGGTGACGTAGAGCACCGGGATCGAGAGCGACGACAGGAGGGGGCGGAGTTCGCGGCGGAGCCGGCGTTTGATCGGCGCGTCGAGGTTGGCGAGCGGTTCGTCGCACAGGAGGACGTCGGGGTCGGCGGCGAGCGAGCGCGCGAGCGCGACCCGCTGGCGCTCGCCGCCCGAGAGCGTGTCCGCGGGCTGGTCGAGTACGTCCTCGATCTCGAGGGTTTCGGCGAGGTCGGCGACTCGATCCGGCGAGTCCGCCGCGTACGCGACGTTCTCGCGGGCGGTCAGGTGGGGAAAGAGCGCGCCGTCCTGAAAGACCAGCACGGTCCCGCGCTCTTCGGGCGGCCGACCGGTGAGGTCCGCACCGTCGAGGCTGACCCGACCGGCGTCCGGCGTGACGATCCCCGCGACGACCGAGAGCAGCGTCGTCTTGCCACAGCCGGAGGGCCCGAGCACCGCGAGCACTTCGCTCCCGACGTCGAGGTCGATCGGCCCGAGTTCGAAGTCGGGGTAGGATTTCACCACCCCGTCGAGCGCCAGGCTCACTCCCACGGGTTGGCGGCGAGGGTGTTGAGCAGCGCGAGCGCGACCACGGAGAGGACGACGAGCACGACGGCGACGGGGTACGCGCCGTCGAGGCCGAGCGCGTTGAACGAGGTCCAGATGTTGACCGGCAGCGTCATCGGGTAGTACGAGACCATCATGGTCGCGCCGAACTCGCCCATCGCGCGCGCGAACGTCAGCGTCATCCCGGCGAGGATGCCGGGGGCGGCGAGCGGCAACGTCACCCGCAGCGCGGTGGTCCACCGGCCCTTCCCGAGCGAGCGCGAGGCGTGTTCGAGCTCCCGTGGCACGGCCTCGAACGCCGCCTTCGCCGTCACCACCACGAACGGCGACGCCACGAACGTCTGGGCGAGCACCACCCCGAGGAACGAGCGGTAGGGCTGAAAACCGGCCGCCGTCGCGGCCCCCCCGAGCGCGGTGTTCGGCCCGAGGACGGTCAGGAGCACGATCCCGCCGACCGTCGGCGGCAGGACGAGCGGCAGGACGACCGCGCCGAGTACGACGGTCGTCCAGTGACCCTCGGCGCGGGCGAGCCAGTAGGCCAGCGGGAGGCCGAACGCCGTCGCGACGACCGTCGTGACCGACGCCGAGAGCAGCGTGGTCCGCGCGGCACCGACTATCTCCCGTTCGCCGAGGCGGGCCACGAGGTCGGCGGGCGACACCGAGAGGAACAGCGAGACGACCGGCACGAGATAGAACAGACAGAGGAGGCCGCCGAGCCCCAGCGCGACCGCGAGCCAGTCCGGCCGACCGGCCCCGGCGCGCTCACTCCGCGAACGCGCTGGGTGGGTTGCCATGGGTCTCCGGATAGCTCGCCGGGACTTCGAAGCCGTACGCTTCGAGGTAGTCCCCGGTGGTCAGCGTCTCGAACACCGCCTTCGTCGTTGGGTTCACGTCTCGGACGGTCGACCCGTAGCCGATCAGGCCCCCCTTCGTCGTCTTGCCGCTCGGGGCGGTGTACGACACGGTGGCGTACCAGTCGTCCTCGTACTTCGGGTTCCCGAGGTCGATCCGGTCGGGGAGGTCGATGTAGTCGTAGTCGCGCTCGACCGCCATGTTGCGGTAGGCGACCGCGGCGTCGACGTTCCCCGACTCGAACTGGGAGATCAATCCCGTCTCGGGGTAGATCTGGTCGCGTTCCGGGATCCGCTCCCTGAGGTCGTTCGCGTCGTCGTAGTACCGCGAGGCGAGTTCGAGGGTGAAGAGCGCGCGGTAGCCGAGCGGGTCCTGGGTGGGGTCGGTCCGCCCGAGGGTCACGTCCTCGTCGAGCAGGACGTCGTACCAGTTCTCCGGGCCGGCCTCCCCGAGGCGCTCGCCCGCCTCGGTGTTCGGGTTGTAGGCGATCACGACCGCGTTGCTCGCGAACACCGAGTACCACGAGGGGTGGAGCGGCCCATCGAACAGCGCGGTGTCGGCCAGCGCCACGATGTCGGGGTCGCGCTGGCCCTCGCTCACCAGCCGGGCGACGGTCGAGGAGCCGTGGGATTCGACCCGGAGGTCGGTATCGACTGCCTCCGAGAGCCCCTTGCCGAAGGCGAGTTCGAGGCTCCCGGCCGAGAGAACCGACACCGGCCCGGATCCCGACCCGTCCGTCGCGCCCGTCCCCCTCGACGCACTTCCGGACGCGCTCGAACAGCCGGCGAGCGCGACGCCGACCCCGGCCGCGCTCGCGAGAAACGCGCGACGCGACCTGCGTTGTTCCGGCATGGACATATCGAAGTCGGGGAGATCGGTGATAAGGGTTTTGCTCGGGTCGGTCGAACCTCGCTCATGACCAACCACGCCGGCTTCGACGCGCGGCTCCAGCGTTCGGGCGTGGCGTTCACCGCCCGGGACGCGGCGCTGCTCGAAGCCGTCGACGACCAGGCCTCGCTCAACGCCGCCGCGGCGGCGCTCGGGCGGTCGTACTCGCGCTCGCAGCGCCGGGTGGTCGAACTCGAGGACGCGTTCGGCTCGCTGGTCGAGCGCCAGCGCGGGGGCTCGGGCGGCGGCGGGAGCCGGCTCACCGACACCGCCCGCGACCTCCTCGCCGAGTTCGAGCGGCTCGAAGTCGAGTTCACCGGCGTCGCGGAGGCCGAGGAGACGGTTCTTCCGGGAACGGTCGTCGAGCGCGACGGCGAACTCGCCACGGTCGAGACGGCGGCGGGGCCCGTCCGCGCCATCGTGCCCGCGGACGCCGTCGCGGTCCGGGTCGTGATCCGCGCCGACGCCGTCACGCTCCATCCACCCGAGAGCCTCCCCGAGGACGACACCAGCGCCCGCAACCGGTTCGCGGGGCGCGTCACGGCGGTCGAACCGGGCGAAACCCTCGCGCGCGTCGTGCTCGACGTCGGTGCCGGGAGTCCGCTCGCCGTGCTCGTCACGACGACCAGCGTCGACACCCTCGACCTCGCCCCGGGAACCGACGTCGTAGCCTCCTTCAAGGCCACCGCGACGCGGGCGTTCCCCGACAGTCACGCCGACACCGAAGACCCGTAGGCTGGGTCCTCGTCGAACTCCCACCGGCGGGAGAACTCGTCAGAAGGGTAATGAGAACGGGGCCCGTACTCGAAGGGTATGTCAGGAACGATAACCGAGAAAATCATCGAAGCACACCTCGTCGAGGGCGAGACCGAACCCGGCGAGGAGATCGCCATCGAGATCGACCAGACGCTGACCCAGGACGCGACGGGAACGATGGTGATGCTCGAACTCGAATCGATGGCGGTCGACGAGGTCCGGACCGAGCTCTCGGCGCAGTACGTCGACCACAACCTGATCCAGGAGGACAACAAGAACCCCGACGACCACCTCTTCCTCAAGAGCGCGTGTCAGAAGTGGGGTGTGTGGTACTCGCCCGCCGGCAACGGGGTCTCCCATCCCGTCCACCAGGAGCGCTTCGGGATCCCCGGCAAGACGCTGCTGGGGTCGGATTCGCACACCCCCGCGGCGGGCGCGATGGGGATGCTCGCCATCGGATCTGGGGGATTGGACATCGCGATGGCGATGGCCGGCGAGCCCTATCACGTCGAGATGCCCGAGGTCTGGGGCGTCGAGCTGGAGGGGGAGCTCCCCGACTGGTGTAGCGCGAAGGACGTCATCCTCGAGATGCTCCGCCGCCACGACGTCGACGGCGGGGTCGGTCGCGTAATCGAGTACCACGGACCGGGCCTCGATTCCCTCACCGCGATGGACAGGCACGTGATCGCCAACATGGGCACCGAATTGGGTGCGACGTCAACCGTGTTCCCCGCCGACGAGGCCGTTCGAGACTTCCTCAGCCAACAGGAACGCGAGGAGGACTTCTCGGAGCTCCGTGCGGACGACGACGCGGAGTACCACGTCACCGAGCATATCGACCTCTCCGCGATCGAGCCCATGATCGCGAAACCGTCGAGCCCGGGCAACGTGGTGCCCGTCACCGAGGTCGCAGGTGAGGGGCTCTATCAGGGCTACATCGGGTCGAGTGCGAATCCCGGTCTCCGCGATTTCGCCGTCCCGGCGATGATCGCCGAGAACCACCGGGTCCCGCCCGAGGTGAGCTTCGACGTCAATCCCACCTCGCGCCAGATGCTCCAGAACCTCACTGCCGAGGGCTACCTCACGATGCTCTACGCGAGCGGCGCGCGGGTCCACCAGGCGGGCTGCAACGGGTGTATCGGGATGGGACAGGCCCCCGCGAGCGGCCGCAACAGCCTCCGGACCGTCCCCCGGAACTTCCCCGGTCGAACGGGCACCCGCGAGGACAGCGTGTTCCTCTGTAGCCCCGAGACCGCGATCGCGAGCGCGCTCGCTGGCGAGATCACCGACCCGCGAACCCTCGAAGACACCCACGACATGAGCTACCCCGACTGGGAGGAACCCGAGGAGATCATCGTCGACGATTCGGCGCTGAGTCCTCCGCCCGAGAACCCCGGTGGCGACCTCGAGAAGGGGCCCAACGTGAAGTCGCTCCCCGAGTTCGAGACGGTTCCCGACGCCATCTCGGGGCCGGTGTTGATGAAGGTCGGCGACGACATCTCGACCGACGAGATCATGCCGGCGGGGTCGGAGGTGCTCCCCTACCGCTCGAACATCCCGAAGATCAGCGAGTGGGTCTTCGACCAGGTCGAACAAGAGTTCTACAAACGCGCGGAGGACGCGGGCGCGCCGTGGCTGGTCGTGGGCGGCTCGAACTACGGCCAGGGGAGTTCGCGCGAACACGCCGCGCTCGCGCCCTACCACCTCGGGATGCGCGCCGCGCTCGCGGTGAGCTACGCCCGCATCCACTGGCAGAACCTCGTGAACTTCGGGATCGTCCCGCTCGAATTCGCGGACCGCGACGACTACGAGGCGATCGAACAGGGTGACGAACTCGAACTCCCCGACGTCCGCGAGGAGATGCGAGAAGGAACCGAGGTCACGGTGCGAAACACGACTCGGGACACCGAGTTCACGGCCGAGCACAGCCTGAGCCCGCGCCAGGTCGACGTCGTCCTGCAGGGCGGACTCATCGAGGAGTACAAGAACTGAGGGCCGGCGTCGGTGCGTCCGACCGCGCCGTCGCTGGCGACCGACCACGGCGAACCATCGCGGGTCGCGGTACAAAGCGCCCGTTGTACCGCGACGAAGCGCCATCGTCTTGCCATCGCTACGATGGGATACAGTCGTCCGTCGCACGGACGACCCCCAAACCCATGGTAGACCAGGAACTCGTCGACCGGATCGAAGACTCGCTCGAACAGGACCAGGACGCCCTCGAAGCGGACCTCCCCGGGATCCTCTCGGACGTGGAGGGCCGGACCGACGACCTCGTTCGCGAACACCCCCAGGTGATGGCCGACATCCTCTCGCGGATGGAGGGGATGGACGTCGCCTCGTTCGTCACCGAGAACCCCGAGACCGCCGACCAGTTCCAGGAGCTCCTCTGGTCGGGGATGCGGGTGATGGTCGAGCAGAACCCCGAGGTCAAAGACCAGATCACCGAGAACATCACGACCAACTTCGAGGCCGACGACTGCCCGATGGAGGGCCACCTCCGGGTCGACGAGGACGAGGAGACCATCACCGGCGGCGCGGGCCAGCTCGACGACGCCGACCTCACGATCACCGGGCCGGCCGACGTGCTCGTGGGCCTCGTCACCGGCGACGTCGACCCGATGACGGGGTTCATGCGCGGGCAGTTCGAACTAGATGGGTCGATGGGGACGGCGACCAAACTCGCCCCGATCCTGAACGGGCTGTCGAACCAACTGCCCGACTGACACACGGCGTTCCGCGCCCGCTCGACCCGAAGTACGGAAGTACGGCCCCGTCCGACCCCGCTCATGAACGTCACCGCAGTCCCCGACATCCCCGAGGTCCGCGCGGGCGACGACCTCGCGGGGATGATCACCGAGCGTGTCGACCTCCGGCCCGACGACATCGTCTGCGTCGCGAGCACGGTCGTCTCGAAGGCCGAGGGCCGGGCCTACGACCTCGACGACTTCCCGGCGGGTCCGCGGGCGACCGAGATCGCGAACCGGCTCGGCGACCTCGCGGGCGAGGAGAAGGACCCCCGATTCGCCCAGGCCGTCCTCGAAGAGAGCACGGACCTCCTGATGGACGCGCCCTTCCTCCTGACCGAAACCCGGTTCGGCCACGTCTGCGTCAACGCCGGGATCGACCGCTCGAACGTCCCCGACAACGACATCCTCCTGCTTCCGAAGCGCCCGAGCGAGAGCCTGTCTCTTATACACATCTCTGAGCGGGC